>JAEZEM010000092.1 GCA_023417745.1 Pseudomonadota bacterium | reverse complement strand
CCGGCGCGGCCGAGGCCCGCTCGGAACATCCCCTGGCCAAGGCCGTGGCCGCCGCCGCCCGGGAAACGACGCCCGCCCTGCCCGATCCCGAAACATTCGAGGCCGTGCCCGGCCGGGGCGTGGCCGCCCGCATTGGCGGCCGGGACGTGCTCGTCGGCACGGCCGCGTTTTTAGCCGAACGCGGGATTGCGGCCGAGCCGGCTCTGGAAGCGGCCGACGCCGCCCTGGCCGGGGCCGGCAAGACCCCGGTGCGCCTGGCCGTGGACGGGGCGGCGGCGGCCGTTTTGGCCGTGGCCGACGCCCCGCGCCCGGAAGCGGCCGCCGTGGTGGCGGCGCTGCAAAAGCGCGGTCTGAGGGTGGTCATGCTGACCGGCGACCATGAAGCCACGGCCCGGGCCGTGGCCGCGAGCCTTGGCGTGGGCGAGGTGATCGCCCGGGTGCTGCCCGAGCGCAAGCAGGCCGAGGTCGCCGCCTTGCAGGCGGCCGGCCGCAAGGTGGCCATGGTCGGCGACGGCATCAACGATGCCCCGGCCCTGGCCCGGGCCGATCTCGGCGTGGCCATGGGCTCGGGCATCGACGTGGCCGTGGAATCCTGCGACGTGGTGCTCATGCGAAACGATCTGGCCGGCGTGCCGGCGGCCTTGGAACTGTCCCGGGCCGTTATCGCCAACATCAAGCAGAATCTTTTCTGGGCCTTTGCCTTCAACGTTATCGGCATCCCGGTGGCGGCCGGAGTGCTGCATGTTTTCGACGGCCCGACGCTAAACCCCATGCTCGCCGGCACGGCCATGGCGCTGAGTTCCTTTACCGTCGTCACCAACGCCCTGCGGCTGCGCTTTTTCGCTCCCACCCCCATTGGCTCTTGACCGACGCCGGTTTTCAGGGGCATGGGACTTGCGTCTCCGGGGCCGTCGGTCCCGGAGACCAAGCATCCCCTTTCTTGGACACCCCATGACCCGCCCCAGCAAAAAAAACCTTCTCGAAAACGGCCGCCGCACGGTCATCGACTACGAGTCCGACACCGTGCGCCGCATCCTCGACGCCGCCGAATCCCTGTTTGCCGCCAACTGCTTCGCCGGCACGCGCATGGAAGAGATCGCCGCCGCCGCCGGAGTCAACAAGGCCACCATCTATTACCACATCGGCGACAAGGAAAAGCTCTACGACGTGGTGCTCACCCGGCACTTCACCTATTTCGCCGACCGCCTGGAGCGCGAACTGGCCGACTGCGACGATCCCATCGAAGGCCTGCGCAAGGTCATCCGCATCCATGCCGAAAGCTTTTCCGGCAACGCCAACGCGCCGCGCACCATCGCCCACGAGCTGGCCGGCGGCTCCCGACGCACCTCGCCGGAGTTGCTCGCCATCTACGCCCGCATCCACGGCGTCACCGACCGCTTTGTCCGCCAGGGCGTGGCCTCGGGACGCCTGCGCCCGGTGGACACGGCCGTGCTCCAGATCCTCCTGGCCGGCAGCCTGCTCGTCAGCACCATAAACGCCCCCTTCCGCACCCAGCTGGCCGAAACCCTGGACCAGCGGCAACCGCCCCTCATGCCCAGCGTCCTGGACACCGCCGCCTTTCTGGACAGCGTGGTGATTCCGGCCCTGGAAACCCGCAAAATAGAATAGACTATATTTTGCCGGCGGTTATACTTCCCAGCATTCAACATATCTCCCCTGCAGGGTTTATCGCCGAAGGCGACATCGGCGACAAGCAATAGTCCTTCAAACTGCACATTCAAAACGCCTTGACTAACATGCTAACGAATAATATATGTATTTAAATAAATCACTCAGGAGGAATTCCTATGGGACTTCTTTCAAGAAAAGATCTGAAATTTGAGTATTCTTGGACTCACACAAGCGAGGATGATCCTCAAATCACGGGAAAGCCTGACAGTTCTGAATTAAACCGCCATGAAGGCTATGAGGTCCTCTACTTCATCAATAGTTTCGCCAAAAAACACAGCTTAAAAGAAAAGAACTCTGGCCTCAAAGCTGAGAAAATGATCCGAGAAGACCTGCCAGGATCAACAAGAAGCAGATCAAATGTGACAAAGTGGCTTGAAGACAACTGGAAGAATTACGACTACTAGCAACAATATTTACGTCAACTCTTTAATTTTACTGCCTCCAAACTTCGCTCTCCACAAATCATTACAGCACAATCTGCGGGAGTGCCAGGCTAGGCACTCCCGCAGGGAGTGTTGAAGGCCTGTTTTCATACCAGTAAACTTATATCACCTCCGACAACTTCACTTATTTTTGCCTTATCGCGCCCCTCTTGCTTTTAGCCATTCCCATCGTCACCATCTCTTCCCTTGACGCTAACCAACCAGTTAGTGTTAATATCATTCCATACTCAAGCGCCTGTCTTTTGACGGGTCAACCCGGCCCGCGCCGCAAGCCTTTTGGAGTGCCGTCCATGACGCAACAACCCGCCGGTTATGACGATCTCGACGCCCAACTCGACAAGCTGGCTGCCGCCGGCCTGCTCCACACCATCGACCGCCTCATCGACAAGGACCGGGAAATGCACCCGCTGGTGCGCTGGCAGTACCGGGGCGGCATCCCCGAAAGCCGACGCAAGGCCTTCCTTTTCACCAACCCCACCGACGCCAAGGGCCGCCGCTATCCCGACGCCCGGGTGGCCATCGGCGTTTTCGCCGCCACGCCCGAGGTCTACGCCCTGGGCCTGGGCCGTAAGGTCGAGGACATCGGCCAGGCATGGCTCGACGCCATGGCCCGTCCCATAGCGCCCCAGGAGGTCGCCGACGCTCCCTGCCAGGAAGTGGTCATCACCGGCGACGAGCTTCTGGGCGAAGGCAAGGGTCTGGACGCCCTGCCCATCCCCATTTCCACCCCGGGCTACGACACCGCCCCGTACCTGACCGCCGCCCTGTGGGCCACCCGCGACCCGAATTCGGGCATCCAGAATCTCGGCCTCTACCGGGGCAACCTCAAGGCCTCCAACCGGCTGGTCGTCATGATGGAGCGTTCGACCCTGGCCGGAGGCGGCGTCCACTGGCGCAAATACAAGGCCAAGGGCGAGAAGATGCCCGTGGCCGTGGTCATCGGCGCGCCGCCGGTTGTCGCCTACACCGGGCCGCAGAAGCTGCCCCTGGACTGCGACGAATTGACCGTGGCCGGAGGGCTGGCCGGCTGCCCCATTGATGTGGTGCGCTGCAAGACCGTAGATCTCCTCGTTCCAGCCAAGGCCCAGGTCATCATCGAGGGTTTCATCGACACCGACGCCCTGGAGCCCGAAGGCCCCTTTGGCGAATCCCACGGCTACATGGCCCTGGAGGAATACAACTTCTCCATGACCGTCACGGCCATCACCCGCCGCAAGACCTACACCGTGGCCTCCATCATCTCCCAGGTGACGCCCTGCGAATCGAGCGTCATCAAAAAGGTCGCCTACGAGCCGCTCTACTTGAACCACCTGCGCGACACGCTCAACATCAAGGGCGTGACCCACGTGACCATGCACGAGCCGCTGACCAACCTGCGGCGGTTTCTGTTTATCACCATCGCCAAGGACACGCCCAACACCGAGGTCTGGCGGGCGCTTAACGGCGCGGCCGCCTTCACTCCGGCCATCGGCAAGTTCTGCGTGGCCATCGACGAGGACATCGACCCGCGAAACACCGATCAGGTGCTGTGGGCCATGGCCTACCGCTCCAACCCCGTGGCCGACGTCGTCATCATCCCCCATCGCGGCAAAGGCCACGGCCCGGAGCTGCCCGGCCATCAGGTCGATTCCACCATGCTCATCGACGCCACGGCCAAGGGCGTATTCCCGCCGGTGGCCCTGCCCAAGGCCGAATTCATGGAGCGGGCCAGGACCATCTGGGAGGAGTTGAAGCTCCCGGAACTGACCCCGGAGACGCCCTGGAGCGGCTACAGCCTGGGCGACTGGTGCGCCGAATGGGACGCCTGCGCCAAGCGCGCCGCCGACGGCGATTGGCTGGCCAACGGACGGCGCTCGGCCGTCAATCGCAGCGCGACCGCCGAGCCCCAGGACCCGGCCCGGGGCATCGTCCTGGCCGATACATAGCCGTTCCCCGGACGCCGCCCGTTAGGGAGCGGCGTCCGGTTGTTATTTTAACCAACCAGTTAGTACATGGAATTTCAACCCCCGGCGCGGTCCGCCGGGGCGATCACGGAGTGCTCCATGCAGAAGGGTTTTCCGCGCCAGTACGACGACTTAAACGCCCATCTCGAAAAGCTCGACAAGGCCGGCCTGCTGTGGACCATTAATGATCCCATCAACAAGGACCGCCACCTGCATCCCTTCGTGCGCTGGGGCTATGTCGGCGACGTGGGCACGGTGGTGGCCAACAATCCCAAGCGCGCCTTCCTTTTTACCAACGTCACCGACAGCAAGGGCCATTCGTATCAGGGCGACTGCGACGTGATGGTGGGCGGCACGGCCGGTTCGCCGGCCATCTACGCGGCGTCGCTTGGCATCGACGATCCCGGCGACGACCTCACCGCCCTGTCCCAGAAGATCTTCGCCAAATGGGTCCAGGCCTTTGAGAAACCCATCGCGGCCGTGGAGATTCCCTCCGAGGAAGCGCCGGTCCATGAAGTCATCATCACCGGCGACGCCCTCAAGGGCGGCGAAGGCAAGGGGTTGGCCGCCCTGCCCGTGCCCAACAACACTCCGGGCTGGGACACGGCCCCGTATTTCTCGGCCGGACTGTGGATCACCAAGGACCTGGACACGGGCGTGGAGAACATCAGCCAGAACCGGTGCAGCCTCAAGGCCTCCGACCGCATGACCGGCATGTGGCTCATCCAGACCAACGGGGGGGCCCACAACAACTGGGTGAAATACAAGGAGCGCGGCGAGAAGATGCCGGTGGCGCTGATTGTCGGCGCGCCGCCCATGCTGCAGGTCATCGGCCCCCAGAAGACGCCCGAGAACCTTAACGACCTTGACGTGGCCGGCGGCCTGGCCGGCGTGCCCTACCGCAAGGTGGCCTGCAAGACCGTGCCGCTTATGGCCCCAGCCGACGCCCAGATCATCATCGAGGGCTGGATCGACCCGACCAAGCTCGAAATGGAAGCGCCCTTCGGCGAATCCTACGGCAACATGAGCGTGGAGGAATACAACCACTCCATCGAGGTCACGGCCATCACGCGGCGCAAGAAAGCCACCATCACCTCCATGATCTCGCAGATGGCCCCGTCGGAATCCGGCGTCATCAAGCAGCTCAACTACAGCGCGGTGATGCTCAATCACCTGAAAAACACGCTCTACGTGCGCCAGGTGAAAGACGTGGCCCTGCACGGCCCCATGATCGGCGTCTCGCGCCTGACGGTCATCGTGCTGGAGAAAAACACCCCGCGCACCGAGGTCTGGCGGGCGCTCACCGGCGCCAGCGCCTTTATGCGGTCGGTCGGCAAGATCACCGTGGCCGTGGATGAGGACATCAACCCCAACAACGTCGAGGAAGTGCTGTGGGCCATTGCCTACCGCACCGACCTCATGAAGTCGGTGAAAATCGAGGACTACCAAGCCAACGGCCACGCCCCCAAGCTGCGCGACCGGGAATGGGAGGCCAAGATCATGATCGACGCCACCATGCATTACGCCATGCCGCCGGTGGCCCTGCCGACCAAGGAGATCATGGAAGAGGCCCGGGAGCTCTGGGAAAAGGCCGGGCTGCCCAAAATCGCCCCGCGCTGGAAGTGGTACGGCTACAGCCTGGGCGACTGGTGCGAGGAATGGACCAAGTGCGCGGAGCGGGCCGTGGCCGGCGATTGGCTCTTAAACGGCATCCGCACCGCCGTCTTGGTCGACACCGACGCCGTGGGCGGCCCCACCGCCGGCGTGCCGCGAAAGGGCGTGGTGCGCTACAACGAGCAGACCGGCCAGGTGGAATACCCCGAAGGCTTCCCCCTTCGCGACAAGTTCAACACCGACGAATGATGCTTGGCGGGAGCGTCGCAAAAGCTCGTGTGGCGTTTGCAAAAAAACGTTGCTGTTTTTTTGTGAATAAAAATAATGATTACGGGTTATTGCCGTACCCAGCGGGGGCATGGCATTTCCCGAACGCGACACGAGCCGCGAGACTCCCGCCGAAACCGGCGTCTTCCGGCCCGAAGCCCTCCCGGGCCGGAAGCGACCGGCATGATGCAGCGACAGCCCTCGCGCCCGGCCGGATCGCCGGGCGGAAACCGCAGCACGCGAAAAAGGGAACCGCCATGAAACGCCTCATCGTCGGCATTTCCGGAGCCAGCGGCGTCGTTTACGGCATCCGGCTCTTGGAAGTCCTGCGCCATGCCCCGGACGTCGAGACCCATCTTATCCTCAGCAAAGGCGCGGCCGTGACCCTGGCCCTGGAAACCAAGCACACCCCCCAGTCCGTGGCCGCCCTGGCCGGCGTCAGCCACGACCACGACAATCTGGCCGCCGCCGTCTCCAGCGGCTCGTTCGCGGCCGACGGCATGGTCGTGGCCCCCTGCTCCATGAAAAGCCTGGCCCAGATCGCCCTGTCCTTAAACGACAACCTGCTGACGCGCGCCGCCGACGTGACGCTCAAGGAACGCCGCAAGCTCGTCCTCGTGCCCCGCGAAACGCCCCTGCATCTGGGGCATCTGCGCCACATGGCCGCCCTGGCCGAGATGGGGGCGGTCATCCTGCCGCCCATGCCGTCCTTTTACCACGGCCCGCAAACCATCATGGACGTGGTGGACCAGACGGTCGGCAAGATTCTCGACCAGTTCGCCATCCCCCACGACCTGTTCCGCCGTTGGTCCGGCAGCGCCCACTAACGCCCCGACGTCGCCACTTCTTCCCGCGTCGCTGCGCCCCGGCGGCGCGGCCGCGCCATGGAGCCCGCCATGCCCCAGCAGGATCTCGCCTCCTTTGTCGCCGAACTGGAGTCCATCGGCCAGCTTGTCCGCATCGCCGACGAAAAGCGGGTGGACGAGCTGCCCGCCGTCATGGAGGCCCACCCGGACAAGGCCGTGCTGGTGGAAAAGGTCAAGGACTGCGAGTTTCAGTTCCTGGCCGGGGCCTACTGCACCCGCGAGCAGTACGCCCACGCCATGCACTGCGACCCGCGAAAGCTCGGCCAGACCATCGCCGGCCTGACCATCCGCCGGGAAAAACCGGTCATCGTGGACGCCGCGCCCTGCAAGGAAGTCATTTTAAAGGGCGACGACGTGGACCTCACCCGGTTTCCGCTTTTTCTCTACCACCCCTACGACGGCCACGCCTTTATTCAGGACACCAACGTGGTGTCGCGCGACCCGGACACCGGGCTCATCAACTGGGGCATCTACCGGTTCATGTACCGGTCGAAAAACGAAACCAACGTGGACATGCGAAACGATTCCCACAACGGCCGCATCCTGGCCAAGAAGTATCAGGCGCGCGGCCAGGACATGCCCGTGTCCGTGGTCATCGGCGGGCCGACGCTCGACAAGATCGCCTCCATGTACTCCTTCCCGAGCGTGGACGACTGGGACGTGCTGGGCGGCTTTTACGGGGAGCCGGCCAAGGTGGTGCGCTGCGAGACCAATGATCTCACCGTGCCGGCCAACGCCGAGATCGTCATCGAGGGCCGCATGATGACCTCGGAAGGCTGGATCTACGACGAAGGCCCCTACGGCGAATACACCGGCACCTACGGCTCGGGCCTGCCCCAAAACTGCCGCTTCGTGGTGGACTGCATCACCTTTCGCAAGGGCGGCATCTACCAGTACGCCACCATCGGCGGCCTGCATCCCGGCCGCACCGATCTCATGATCTTTGACCCGACCATCGAGGCCGACATCTACACCGCCCTGGTCAACGCCGGCATCCAGGTCCTCGACGTCCACGCCCCCTACGGCGGCAGCCACAACATCGTCTACGCCCGCATCAAGGTGCGCAGCGGCGGCGACGCCAAGCAGACCCTAGGGCTCATGCTCACCTGCTCGCGCCAGTGGTTTCCCAAGCTGGCCTACGTCTTTGACGAGGACATCGACATCTTCGACGACGATCAGGTCAAATGGGCCCAAGCCTGGCGCTACAATCCGCAAGTGGACACGGTCGTCATCCCGGACCTCAACATCCTGCCCCTGGACCCCTTGGCCCAGACCAACCATCCGCCCGTGCACACGCCCAAGGCGGGCTTTGACTGCACCATCCCCATCGTCGGCAACATCGATATGTTCAGTTTCGAGAAATGCGCCGTGTCCGACCCCCTGGGCGACCCCGGGTCGGTCGCGCCTCTGAGCGAAGAGGCCCTGACCCAGGCCATGGCCGACTACATCCGGCAAGCGCCGCGCATGTGGCGCGACATATTGAAACAATTCCACGGCCAGCCCTATCCGCTCCTCTACCGGGCCTTCGGCAACCTGCGGGGCAAGCTCGGCCGAGTGGCCGACCGCCGGCCGGAGTATCCCTACACTTTTGCCGACGCCTGCTTCGTCTACGAAAAGGGCAAGGACGGGAAATAAGCCCGGACGGCGCTCCCCAGGCCCGGCCGCCGCTCCCGTGGCCACGCCCAGGCAACGGCCGGGTTTCCGAACCGTCGTCAAACGAAGAGGAAAAGCCCATGCCCCAGCAAAGTATGCCGGAATTTATCGCCGATCTCGAAAAGATGGGCCAGCTCGTGCGGATCAAGGAAGAAAAACGGGCCGACGAACTGCCGTCGGTCATGGACGCGGTTCACGACAAGTCCGTGCTCGTGGAGAAGATCAAGGACCACGAATTCCCGCTGCTGGCCGGGGCCTACTCCAACCGGACCCAGTACGCCCACGCCCTGGGCTGCGGCCCGCGAGAGGTCAGCGCCCGGCTCGGGGAACTGGCCCATCGCCGGATTCCCCCGGTGGTGGTCGAGGCCGCCCCCTGCCAGGACGTGATTCTCACTGGCGACGCCGTGGACCTGACGCGGTTTCCGCTGTTTCTCCACCATCCCCACGACGGCCAGGCCTACATCCAGGACGTCAACGTGGTTTCGCGCCACCCGGACACCGGGCTGACCAACTGGGGCATGTACCGGCTCATGTACCGCTCCCCAAACGAAACCAACGTGGACATGCGAAACGACTCCCACAACTCCCGGGTCAACGCCAAACGCTATCAGGAACTCGGCCGCGACATGCCGGCGGCCATGGTGGTGGGCGGGCCGACCCTGGACAAGATCGCCTGCATGTTCTCCTTTCCCGGCGTCGACGACTGGGACGTTCTGGGCGGCTTCTATGGCCAGCCGGCCAAGGTCGTCAAATGCCGCACCAATGACCTCACCGTGCCGGCCAACGCCGAAATCGTGCTGGAAGGCCGCATCATCACCACCGAGGGCTGGATCTACGACGAAGGCCCCTACGGCGAATTCACCGGCACCTACGGCGGCGGCCTGCCGCGCAACTGCCGCTTCGTGGTGGACTGCATCACCCACCGCAAGGGGGCGATTTTCCAACACGCCACCATCGGCGGCCTCAAACCCGGCCTCACCGACATGATGCTTTTTAACCTGGCCGTGGAGGGCGACATCCACACGGCGCTCAAAAACGCCGGCATCCAGGTTCTCGACGTCTACATGCCCCCCGGCGGCTGCACCAACATCGCCTACGCCCGCATCAAGACCCGGGGCGGCGGCGACGCCAAGCAGGCCCTGTCCATCATGCTCAGCTGCTCCCGGCAGTGGTTCCCCAAACTGGCCTACGTCTTTGACGAGGACGTGGACATCTTCGACGACGACCGGGTGAAATGGGCCATGGCCTGGCGCTACGCCCCGGCCAAGGACACGCTCATCATCCCGGAACTCAACGTCCTGCCCCTCGATCCCCTGGGGCGCACCGACAAGCCCCCTGTGTTCATGTCCAAGGTCGGTTTCGATTGCACCATCCCGGTGGTCGGCGACTACGACCTCGAATCCTTCAAGGCCTGCACCATCACCGAGCCCCTGGGGGACGTCCCCTCCGATGTGACGGCGCTGTCCGAGGAAGAGCTGACCCGGCGCATGGAAGCCTTCATCCAGGCCGCGCCGCGCACCTGGCTGGAGATTCTCAAGGCATTCCACGGTCAGCCCAACCCGCTGCTCTACCGGGCCTTCGGCAACCTGCGGGGCAAGCTCGGCCGGGTGGCCGACCGTCGGCCGGAATATCCCTACACCTTCGCCGACACGTGGTTTGTCTACGAAAAGGGCCAGAACGGAAAATAGCCCTGGCTCCCACGCCGCCCTTCCCCCGAGACGGCCAGCGTGGCGTTCACAAAAAACAATGATTACATATTATTAGTGCACAAAATAGTGTCCTGGCATTTCCCGAACGCGACACGAGGGCGGCGCAGCCTTGGCCAACCGGGACCAGCCGGCGGCAGGGGGACAGCAGTCTTCAGGCTTCACCCAAAAAAGGAACCTCGTCATGAAAACAATACGCGGCGTCATCATGCGCGGCGGCACGAGCAAGGGCGTCTATTTCCACGCGAACGACCTGCCCGCCGATCCGGCCCTGCGCGACCAGGTGATCCTCGACGTCTACGGCAGCCCGGACATCACCGAAATAGACGGTCTGGGCGGGGCCAACGTGCTGACCAGCAAGACGGCCATCATCGGCCCGTCGACCCGGTCGGACGCCGACGTGGACTACACTTTCGGCCAGGTCATGTTCAATGAGCCGCTGGTGGACTACCGCATCAACTGCGGCAACATCTCCGCCGGCGTCGGCCCCTTTGCCGTGGACGAAGGCCTCGTGCTGGCGGTTTCGCCGCTGACCACGGTGCGCATCCACAACACCAACACCGGCAAGATCCTCATCGCCGAAGTGCCGGTGGCAAACGGCAAGGCGGCCGTGGCCGGCGATTTCGCCATCGACGGCGTGCCCGGGACCGGGGCGAAAATCCTGCTCGATTTCGCCGCCACCGGCGGAACCCTGGGCAAGGGTCTGTTGCCGACCGGCAAGGCGACGGAAGAAATCACCATCGCGGGCGCGGGCACGTTCACCGTTTCCATCGTGGACGCGGCCAACCCGGCCGTGTTCGTCCGGGCGGCCGACGTGGGACTCTCCGGCGACGAACCCTTTGCCGCGGTGCTCCAGAACAGCGCCCTGGGGGCGTTGGCCGACAAGATTCGCGGCACGGCCGGGGTCAGGCTCGGACTGTACAAGGATCTGCCCACCTTCCTCGAAACCAATCCGACCATGCCCTTTTGCGTGTTCGTCGGCCCGCCCGTGCCCTACGCCAGCTTCCAGACCGGCACGGCCCTGGCGGCGGACAGCTACGACCTCAAAGGAATCATCCGTTTCGCCGGGGCCTACCACCGGACCTATTCCGGCACGGGGGCGGTCTGCACGGCCGTGGCCGCGAAACTCCCCGGCACGGTGGTCAACGCCCTGCTGTCCGACGCGGCGAAAACCGCCCCGCGCCTTCGCATCGGCCACCCCTGCGGCCGCATTGAGGTGGAAATCGCCGTGGAAAAGGCCGGCGACGGCTACGTGATCCGACGCGCCGCTTACGGCCGCACGGCCCGGCGGATCATGGAAGGCCGCATTGCCTTGAAACCCTGGGCCGACGCCGTGGATTGCCTGTAACGCCCGGTCAAAGGAGCACCCCCATGGAACAGCAACACTACCTGTCCGAAACCCTGGCCGACTTCGCCCTGGCCGCCTTTGCCGCCGACCTGCCGCCGGAGGTGGCCGCCTTTTTGCCCAAACTGCTCATCGACAAGATCGGGCTGGAAATCGCCGGGGCGCGGTTTCCCTGGATCGAAGGCGTGCGCCGGGCCGTGACCACGTTTCCAGCCGCCGGCAAGGCCGCCACGGCCTACCACGGCGACCGCCTCTCGCCCCAGCAGGCGGCCTTTATCAACGCCAGCGCCGGCCATGCCCAGGATTTCGACGACACCAACGTCCAGGCCCGGCTCCATGCCTCGGGCATCATGATCCCCGCCGCCATCGCCGTGGGCGAGCAGGTCGGGGCCCGTCCCCTGGCCGTGGCCAAGGCCATCGCCATCGGCATGGAGGCCATGACCCGCATCGGCTACGCCATTCCCTCAAGCCACGCCCGGGGATTCCACACCCCCGACGTGGCCGGCCCCTTTGGCGCGGCCCTGACGACCGGGCTGCTCCTTGGCCTTAACAAAGAAACGCTGGTCAACGCCCTGGGCATCTGCGGCAGCTTTGCCGGCGGCGTCGAGGAATATACCCGCACCGGCGGCCAGGTGAAACGCTGCCTGCCCGGCATCGCGGCCATGGCCGGCATCAACGCCGCCTATCTGGCCAAGGAGGGCCTGACCGGCCCGGCCTCCATCCTGGAAGGCGACCACGGCATCTGCAAGACCTTCGACGACGGCACGCACATCGGCCGCATCGCCGACGGCCTGGGCCGCGACTGGCTTTTGCTGCAAACGGCCTTTAAGCCCTACAACTGCTGCTACGTCATCCACGCCCCCTTGGAGGCGTTTCTGACCATCTGCCGCCAGCACGCCATCCGGCCCGAGGACATCGCCACGGTGGACGTGGGGCACAGCCAATTCGGCGTGGACCATGTGGGAGCCATGCGGGAACCGACAACCGGGGTCGAGGCGCAGTTTAGCTGCAACTTCATGCTGGCCATCGCCCTGCTCAACGGTCCGCCCGGGGAATACGACGTCACGGACGCCGTGGTAAACGACCCCAAGGTGCGCGAACTGGCCGCCAAGATCAGCATGTCCGTCGATGCGACGGCGCAACAAGAACAATTCGAGGGCTTCGGCAGCCTGGTCACGGTCACCCTGCGCTCCGGCCAACGCTACGAAGACCGCGTGCGCCATTCCAAGGGCACGCCGCAAAACCCCATGACCCTTGATGAACTGGAAACGAAATGCCGCAAGGACCTTGCGCCCTTTGCCGCCAGCCCCAAAATCGAGGCCCTGCTGGGGCTGTTGCGCGGCTTTCTGGCCCTGGACGACCTGGCCGTCCTGACCACGGCCATGACGGCCGAGGCCTTGGCCTGAGGCCAACCACGCCCAAAACGCCAACGGCGGGCCGTCCCCCAAGCCGCATGTCGCGGCAGAAAGGCGGCCCGCCGTCGCGACATGATGCCCAGTCGCCCATGCCGCACCAGATCCCAAGCCTTGTGCAACTCGCCCGCGCCCCGTAAAGAAAAACCATGAAGCGCATCATCATCGGCATTTCCGGGGCCAGCGGCGTTATTTATGGCCTGCGCCTGCTCGAAGTCCTGCGCGCCGCGCCGGACGTGGAGACCCATCTGATCCTCTCGGCCGGCGCGGCCCTCACCCTGTCCCTGGAAACGGACAAGACCCCGGCCGACCTGGCCGACCTGGCCAGCGTCAACCACAATCCGGCCGATCTGGCCGCCGCCGTGTCCAGCGGCTCCTTTGCCGCCGAGGGCATGGTCGTGGCCCCGTGCTCCATGAAAAGCCTGGCCCAGATCGCCCTGTCCTTAAACGACAACCTGCTGACCCGGGCCGCCGACGTGACGCTTAAAGAACGGCGCAAGCTCGTCCTCGTCCCCCGCGAGACGCCGCTGCACCTGGGGCACTTGCGCCACATGGCCGCCCTGGCCGAGATGGGAGCGGTCATCTTGCCGCCCATGCCGTCGTTTTACCACGGCCCGCAAACCATCCTGGACGTGGTGGACCAGACGGTCGGCAAGATCCTCGACCAGTTCGCCATCCCCCACGACCTTTTCCGGCGCTGGGGCGGACAGTGACCCCAGAGGCGTTCGAGGCCGCCGCCCGGACGCTTTTGGGCGACGTGGCGGCCATGACCCTGGCCACCTGCGCGGAGGACCGCCCTTGGGCCAGCGACGTCTATTTCGTCGCCGACGGCTGGCGGCTCGTTTTTTTCTCGTCGCCAGGGAGCCGCCATTGCCGCAATCTGGCCGCCAACCCGGCCTGCGCCGCGACTATCCACCCGGTGGTCGCCTCCTGGCGCGACATCCACGGCCTGCAATTGGAAGGGCGGGTCGAACCCGTCGAGGGGGTCGTGGCCATGGCCCGGGCTGCGGCCGTTTATTGCGCCAAATTCCCCTTTGCCAGGGCCCTGCTCCAAGCGCCCGGCGAGACCGCCGCCAAAATGGTCCGCGTGCGGCCCCATGCCTTCATCCCTCAGACCGTGCGCCTGACCGACAACCGGCAAGGTTTTGGCACGCGTTTGCTCCTGCGCCTGCGCGACGGCCGCCCCGTGGGTCCGCCGGAGCGGGAAACGGGCAACTGAGAAGCCTGCGGGCCACAAGCCGGACAGGGCCAAGCCATAAAAAAGAGAACCAACGGCCCCAGGCGGTCCCACCCGCAGCTTACCCCCAGGAAATCTTGCCAGGACACCCCGTCCCCCCATTGCTGCCTCGCACGGATTGTTCTATGCTGGATATGGAGTTGTCGAAAACGACAGCCACCGGCAATGCAAGACGAAACAGCACGGATGTTCTCGCCCAAGCGAGCCGCTTTGGACCATTGGTCCGCCCCAACAGCAGGCAAACAGGTCCTGGCGGTAGGCCCGTGACAACGCCCCTGCCCCCTGCACGCGGCATAGCCATGCCCCGCTTTGGCCTGCCGGCCCTCCTCGTGTTGCTGTGCGCCCTGTTGCTGTCGCCTGCCGTCCGGGAACCCCGGGCCGTAGCGGCCAGCGCTCCGGCCCCGGCCAAAGCCATCACCGTGATCCTGGACCAGGATTATCCGCCCTACACCATCACCACGCCCGAGGGCGAGACCACGGGCATTCTCATCGACTATTGGAAGCTCTGGGAAAAAGTGACGGGCGTGCCCGTAAACTTGCACCCCATGGACTGGAACAGCGCCCAGAATGAAATGCTCCATGGCCGCGCCGACGTCATCGACACGCTGTTCCGCAATCCCGAGCGGGATAAACTCTACAGTTTTTCCAAACCCTACGTCACTATCGAAGTCCCCATCTTCGTCCACAAGGACTTAAGCGGCATCAAGGACCTCGACACGTTGCGGGGATTTACCGTGGGCGTCAAACGCGGCGACGCCAGCGTGGATTACCTGTCCAGCCGGGGCATCCTGCCCCTGGCCGCCTTCGACGGCTACGAAGGCGTGGTCCAGGCCGCCCGCGACGCCCGGGTCAAGGTCTTTTGCGTCGACAAGCCCCCGGCCCTTTACTACCTCTACAAGTACAGCCTGGAAAATGACTTCCGCCTGGCTTTTGCTCTCTATCAGGGCGAGTTCCACCGGGCCGTGCGCAAGGGCGACGAAGCGCTGCTCCAGCTCGTGGAGGATGGCTTTGCCCGCATCACTCCGGAGCAGTACGAGGAAATCGACCGAAAATGGCGCGGTTCGGCGCTTTTTCCCTCCTCCACCATGCGCTACGCCCTGTGGGCCCTGGCCGTGGTGGCGGCGGCCGTGGCCGTGCTGGTGGCCATTAACGCCGTGCTGCGCCGCACCGTGCGCCGCCAGTCCTCCCGCCTCGACCAGCTCATGGTGGCCGTTGGCCAAAGCGAGGAACGCCACCGGGAACTCGTCCAAAGCGCCGCCAGCGTCATCCTGCGCCTGGACCATCAGGGACGGGTGGCCTTTTGCAACGCCTTTGGCCTGGATTTCTTCGGCTTCTCCCTGGAAGAAATGATTGGTCGGGACATCGCCGTCCTCATCGACGTTCCCGACATCCCGGGAGCCGACGCCGGCTCCGACGCCGCGTCCTGGTCGCAAACCCTGGCCGCCCTCGCCGAATCCCCGGACAGCGCCGCCGCCATGACCCGCCAACACAAGCGGAAAAACAGCGAGATCGCCTGGATCGCCTGGTCCCTGCGGGGCCTTCGCGCCGCTTCCGGGGGAATCAACGAATTCCTGTGCATCGGCAACGACATCACTGAACGCAAACGTACCGAAGAGGCCCTGCGGGCCAGCGAAGCCCGCTACACCCTGGTTGCCCGAGGAGCCAACGACGGCATCTGGGACTGGGACCTGCGCACAAACGTCGTCTATTACTCCCCGCGTTACCTGGAAATCCTCGGCTACAATCCCGACGAAGTGCAAAACCTCCTCGACGAATGGACCAAGCGCATCCATCCCGACGACGCCGAAAACGTCATCCGCGCCAACAAGCGCTGCGCCGACGGCGAGGTGGACAACTTCGCCGTGGAATACCGCATGCGCCACAAGGACGGCGCCTACCGCTGGATTCTCGGCCGGGGGGCCAACCTCAAGGACGAACGTGGCGTAGTCATCCGCATGGCCGGCACCCACACCGACGTCACCCGCCGCAAGCGCGACGAAGAGGCCTTGCGCGAAAGCCAGGACCAGCTCGCCAAGATCTTTCGCTTCACCCCGGTGGGCATCTTCATCACCACCCGGCGCGACGGCCGCATCGTGGACGTCAACGAAACCGGGGCCCGCATGTTCGGCCACGTCAAATCCGAGATCATCGGTCGTTCGACCCTGGAACTCGGCTATTGGCGACGCGCCGAGGACCGCGAGGTCCTGCTGGCCGAAATGGCCCGGGCCGGCTCTATTTTCGGCAAAGAACTCGAACTGCTCCACAAAAACGGCTCCACCGTCACCGTGCTCTATTCCGCTGTGGCCAACCACGCTTACGGCGAACCCTGCATCCTGTCCGTGCTCGTGGACATCACCGAACGCAAGGCCATGGAGCAGGCCCTGCGCCGCTCCAAAGAAGCCGCTGAGGCCGCCAACAAAGCCAAAAGCGAATTCCTCTCCACCATGAGCCACGAAATCCGCACCCCCATGAACACCATCCTCGGCATGGTCGACGTGCTCGCCGGCACTTCGCTGACCAGCGATCAGACCCATGCCGTCAAGGCCATTGAGCTGGCCGGAGCCAACCTGCTCGGCCTGCTCAACGACATTCTCGATCTGTCCCAGATCGAGGCCGGCGGCATGGTCATCGAGGAAAAATCCTGCGACATCGTCGAGCTGGCCACCCAGCTTGCCGACATGATGCGCCCCGACGCCGCCCGCAACGGCCTGGAACTGCGCCTGGAAGTCCACGGCGAACTGCCCCCGCGCCTGTTCTGCTGCCCGGACCGCATCCGCCAGATCCTCGTCAACCTCCTGGGCAACGCCATCAAGTTCACCCAGCAGGGCCATGTCGTCCTGGAAGTCGGCAGCGCCCCCGCGCGTGAAGACGGCCCGCGCCTGCGTCTGGCCGTGCGCGACACCGGCATCGGCATCCCCGCCGACAAGCAGGCCGTCATTTTCGACCGCTTCACCCAAATAAACGCCTCGGCCAACCGCCAGTTCGGCGGCGTGGGCCTGGGACTGGCCATCTGCAAAAAGCTCGCGGAACTCATGGGCGGCCGCATTCGGGTGGACAGCACCCCGGGCCAAGGCTCCACCTTCACCCTCAGCCTGCCCCTGCGCCCCGCCCCCCTGTCGCGCGATTCCGGCCACAAACCCGCCATCCCCATCCACCACTCCGGCGGCGGCTCGGTGCTCCTCGTCGAGGACAGCCCCACCAACGCCGAAGTCATGCGGCTCATGCTCGAAGACACGCCCTTTCGCCTCACCTGGGCGCCAAGCGGCCAGGCCGCCCTGGCCGCCCTGGCCGATACGCCCTTCGACGTCATCCTCATGGACGTCGAAATGCCCGGCATGGACGGCTACCAGACCACCGAAGCGCTGCGCCGCCAGGAACAGGAACTCGGCCGGCCAAGGACCCCCATCGTCGCCCTGACCGCCCATGCCTTCGAGGAACACCGACAGCGCAGCCTTCAGGCTGGCTGCGACGATTTCCAAGTCAAGCCCATCCCCAAGACGCGCCTGCTCAACACCCTGGAAACCTGGATCTCCCTGCGCCTTTGACCCGCCCGCCGCAAGCCAGGCCATAGACCGCCGAGGCGGTTGCCCCTCGTCGCGCCCCTGCCGCCACGGCCGGGCTTCCGACCATGCCGACCGCCACACGGACAACAAGCCGCAAACGGGCCGCTTAGCCGCCAAGGCTCAAGGCAGCACGCCCGGAGCGCCGCCGGTCGGATGCGTGGCCGCATACCACAGCGCCCACAGCCCAAAAGCTGTCACCAGCCCGCCAAACACCCTGCGGATGGTCGCCAGACGGGCCAGCAACCGACAACGCAACATCTTGCCGCCAAGAGCTATGGCCACCCACCAGGCCATGGAGCCGCAAAACACACCGGCCGTCACCGCCGTCGCGTCGCCGGCCCCGGCCTCGGCCCGGCCCAGCCCGAAGCCGGCGAATATGGCGGCAAAACCGGCCAAAGTCATGGGATTGGCCAGAGTCAGCGCAAACATCGAGACAAAAGCCCGGACATGGCCGCCGCCGGCCCGATCCTCGGGCCGCGCCGCCGGAGCCGAGCGCAAAAGCCGCCACCCCATGGCGACCAGAAATAGACCACCAACCCCCTGGCACCACACGGCATGGGCGGACAGAAAATCCGACACCGCCGTCAGCCCATAGGCGGCCACGGCCCCATAGAGGGCGTCCGCCGTCGCCGCGCCCGCCCCAGAGGCCAACCCGGCCCGCAAGCCCCGCGACATGGCCCGCCCCAGACACAACATGCCCACCGGCCCGAACGGCATGGCGATGATCGCGCCAATGGTCGCGCCCTGAAAAAACAGTGCCCACATAGGCTGTCCCAATACCCCGCCCGGACGTGAGCCAGACGGCGACAACGCGTCGATTGCGCGTCAGGGAGGTGGAGTAATGGGGAGAGAAAAGAGGGGGAAATGCCTCCGGCGGGGGGGGGGGGGGGGGGGGGGGGGGGGGGGGGGGGGGGGGGGGGGGGGGGGGGGGGGGGGGGGG
>JAEZEM010000083.1 GCA_023417745.1 Pseudomonadota bacterium | reverse complement strand
CCCCCCCCCCCCCCCCCCCCCCCCCCCCCCCCCCCCCCCCCCCCCCCCCCCCCCCCCCCCCCCCCCCCCCCCCCCCCCCCCCCCCCCCGCCGGAGGCATCTTCCCTCCTCCCCCTACGCAATCTTGGCGGCCAGTTCTTCCCAGCGGGCGTAGAGCCGGGCCACTTCGGCCTCGGCGGCCTGGACGGCTTCCAGGCGCTTGGCCAGTTCATGGCCGTCGGAGGCCACGGCCGGGTCAGCCAGGGCGGCGCGGGCCGTTTCCAGGGCTTCCTCGGTTTCGAGGATGGCCGCTTCCATGCCGTCGTATTCGCGTTGTTCCTTGAAGCTGAGTTTTTTGGCCGGCGTGTCGGTCTTGGGTTTGGCCCTGGCCGGCCGGTCTTCGCGGGCCTTGGCTTCCCGGGCCTCGGCGCGCTGTCGGGCCAGGAACTCTTCTTCCCACTGGGCGTAGTCGGCGAAGATCTCCACCCCGCCCTGGCCGTCCAGGCCGACGATGGTCGTGGACACCCGATCAATGAGCGACCGGTCGTGGCTGACCAGCACCACCGCGCCGGGGAATTCCAGGAGGCTCTCCTCCAGCATTTCCAGGGTGGGGATATCGAGATCGTTGGTGGGTTCGTCCAGGAGCAGCACGTCGGCCTGGCGCAGCATGAGCCGGGCGATGAGCACCCGGGCCTGTTCGCCGCCGGACAGCAGGCCCACGGGCAAATCGAGCTGTTCCGGGCGCAGGGCGAAGCGCTTGGCCCAGGTGACCAGGTGGACGGGCTGGCCCCGGTAGATGACGCTGTCGGCATCGGGGGTGAAGGCGCGCCGCAGGGTCTGGTCCTTGTCGAGTTGCTCGCGCTTCTGGTCGAAGTCGACCACGGACAGGCCCGGCGCGGTGGACACCCGGCCGGCGTCGGGCTTGTCCTCGCCGGAGAGCAGCCGCAGCAGGGCGGACTTGCCCGAGCCGTTGGGGCCGACCAGCCCCAGGCGCTGGCCCGGGGAGAGCACGAGGTCGAGGTTGGAAAAGAGTTCCCGGCCGCCCAGGCTTCGGGTGAGGTTTTCGGCCACCAGCAGCCGTTTGGTCTGGCGGCCGGTGGCGCTGAAATCGATGCCAGCCCGCAGGGCGGTCCGGTTGCGGGCCTGGGTGGCGGCCAGATTCTCCTTGAGGACCCCGGCCGCGTCGATGCGGGCCTTGGCCTTGGTGGCCCGGGCCTTGGGTCCGCGCCGCAGCCATTCCACCTCGCGGCGCAGCTTGTTGGCCAGCGACCGTTCCAAGGCTCCCTGGCTCTCCATGAAGGCCTCGCGAGCCTCGACCAGAGCGCTGTAGGGGCCGTCCACGGACAGCACGCCGTCGGGATAGGCCCCGGAAAGCTCCACGGTGCGGGTGCAGACGTTTTCCAGGAAAAACCGGTCGTGGCTGACCACCACGAAGGCGAAGGGCGCGCCGGAGAGAAACTGTTCGAGCCACAGGATGGAGCGCAGGTCCAGGTGGTTGGTGGGCTCGTCCAGAAGCAGCACATCGGGTTCGCCGGCCAGGCCCCGGGCGATGGACAGGCGTTTGCGCCAGCCGCCGGAAAACGACTCGACCAGGGCCGAGGGATCGGTAAAGCCCATGCGTCCGGCCAAGGCCGCGACCCGGCCGCCGGCAACGGCCTCGGCCCGGCCGAAGGCGGCCTCCACGGCCCGGGACAACACGCCTTCCACGGTGTCGCCCGGTTCGAAGGCGTCGTGCTGGGCCACGTAGGCCAGGCGCGCCCCCTGACGCAGGGTGCGCTCGCCGCTGTCGGCCCCGGCCAGGCCGGCCATGATTTTGAGCAGCGTGGACTTGCCCGAGCCGTTGGGGCCAACCAGGCCCACGCGCTCCCGCTCGGCCACAGCCATGGAGATGCCGTTAAAAAGCTGGCGTACGCCAAAGGCCTTGGAAATGCCGCGAAGATTGATGGTGCAAACGCTCATGGCCGCTTTAGGTAGACAATGCCGGCCAGGGCGTCAAACGGCGCGACGCAGGCTTCGCTATGCCAGCAGGTCGGCGCGCTGGCCCGGTCCGGCGCGCGACGGGTCCGGGACGGACCTGGGGCAGCCGGACGGCCGGCTACTGGGTCCGGCTGAAGGAAGCGGTGGTCGGAGCCACGATGACCTGGTTGCGTCCGCTTTGCTTGGCCCGATACAGGGCCTTGTCGGCCCGGACCACCAGGGCGGCCGGGCCGGGATCGGCCTCGTAGTCAGCTAGGCCGAAGCTGGCGGTGATGCGCCCGACGAGGGGAAAATCGGTGTCCTGGAGTTCCCGGCGCAGGGCCTCGGCCAGGGCCCGGGCGTCTTCCACGGTGGTTTCCGGGCACACCAGCAAAAACTCCTCGCCGCCAAAGCGGCCGACCACGTCGGTATCGCGCGCCACGGTCAGCAGGATGTCGGCTACGCGCACCAACACGGCGTCGCCCGCAGCGTGGCCGAAGGTGTCGTTGACGTCCTTGAAGTTGTCGAGATCGATCATGATGACGGAAAAAGGCGTGCCATAGCGGTGGGCACGCCGCCATTCGGCGGACAGGACCTGATCGAGGCGGCGACGGTTGCACAGGCCGGTCAGGCGATCCGTCAGAGACAAAACGGCCAGGGCCTGGTTTTTGGCGTCGAGCTCGCGGTTTTTGATGTCGAGTTCCAGGGTGCGCTGGCGCACCTTGTCCTCCAGGCCGCCGACCAGATCGTGGATGCGGCCGTTCATGTCGGCCAGGGCCCGGGCCAGGAGGCCGATTTCGTCGGAACCGGCCATATCGATGGCCTCGCCGAAGTGGCCGTCGCGGACGTTGCCGGCGTAGCGCGTCAGATCCACGATGCGATTGGTGACGGCCCGGTGGAGCAGGCGCGCGACCAGGAAGATGCAGCCAAGTCCCAGCAGCGCCGAAAAAAGGACGATGCCGCCGGCCAGCCTGGTGGCCCAGCCGATGCGGCCCTTGGCCCGCTCCACTTCCATGGCGGTGATGCGGCGCAGATCCTCGGCGATGGGGTCGACGGCCCGGGCCTGCAAGGCGAAATCATTGGCGTTGGCGCTCATGGCCACGGCGGTGTCCATGAGCCTGGCGGCGACCTTGTCGAAGGCGTCGCACTGCCGCAGGGCCTCGGTCTTGCGGGAGGCCTCCAGGTCCGGCGTGGCTGCGACGAGGCGGCGCAGGGCCTCGATCTTGTTGGTCGCCGTCTGCATGACCGGCCGCTGTCGGGAAAGCTGATACTGCTGCACCAGGACGCCGACCTCGCGGACCGGCAACGACAGTTCGTCCTGGCCCTCCAGGCAACGGCCAAGGCGGCGCACGGCGGCGTTCATCTGCACGTCGAGTCCGGTCTCGGGATCGGCCACCTGGATGACCAGCTCGTTTTCGCTGAGAAGCGTCTGGGAGAAGCGCTTGGCCGTAGAGGTGAAAAAGCGCATGTCCACCTTGCGCTTGGCCATGTCGCTGCCCAGCGGCATGGAGGCCATGACCCGCCGGAGGTTTTCGCTTAAGGCGATGACCCGGGCGGCGGCGGCCAGGGCCGGTTGCCCATAGCGCTCCTGGGCCTGGGCAAAGCCGACGAGGGGCACCTGAAGCAGAAAATCGCGGTACAGCCGGCGGGCGCGTTCAAGCTGGCTTTCCATCTCCAGCACGCCATTTCGCAGCTCCATGTACGCCACGATGTCGGCCTCGGCCCCCCGCACCACGGCCAGCCCCATGAAACCCGCCCCGCTGCCCATGAGAAAGATGGCGAACAACACGGCAAACGACAGCCGCAGCTTGGTCGTGATGCCCTGATTGTCCCACAATGCGCGAAACGACATGCCGACGCCTTAGCGGGGGGAGTAGGTAAAGACCACGTTGGCGGTCAGCCCGGCCACGCCCAGGGCGGGATCGTCCATACGCAGCACATTGAAGCGCGGGGTGGCGCAATCGCCAAAGCCGTCGCAGCGCAACTTTCCGCCCAGGCCCGGGTAGTCGGCGGTGGCGGCCAGGGCGTCGCGCAGGGCCTGGCGGCCGATGACCAGGGAGCCGTCCTTGCCGGGCACGGCCGCCTTGACGATGGCGGCAAACAATATGCCGGAGGCGTCAAAGGCGCTGGCATAATAGTCCGTGGCCGGCGCGGCCCGGTACTTGGCCTGGTACTGGGTGCGCAGGGCGGCCAGGGCCGGCCCGGGATCGGGCGGGGTGGGGCCAACGAAGTACATGCCCTTGGACGCTTCGCCCACGGCCTCGATAAAGGTCTTTTCAATGAGCGAACCATCGCTCATGAGCTTAACGCCGACCATTTCGGGCATGGACCGGGCGGTGAGCAGCACGTAATTGCCCTCGGGCTGGAAGAGCGGGAAAAAGAGCAGTTCGGCCTTGGAGGCGGCCACGGCCTCAAGCAGCGGACGCATGTTGGCGTCCCCCTTGTCCACGGCGGCAAAGAGCACGGTACGGCCGCCCAGACGCTCGAATTCGGCCCGGAACCCCTCGGCCAGTCCCCGGGTGTAGATGTCGCCGTCGTGGACCATGGCCGCGGCGCGCACGCCCAGGCCTTCGTAGGCGTAGCGGGCGGCGGCCGGGCCGGAATGTTCCTCGTTGGAGGCGGTGCGGAAATAGCCGGGCTGCCATTTGGGGGCGCGCTTGCCGCCGATGGAGGTGAGGAAGGGGGCGCTGTTGTTGCCGGAGATCATGGACAGGCCGGCCTCGGTCATGACCTG
>JAEZEM010000062.1 GCA_023417745.1 Pseudomonadota bacterium | reverse complement strand
CTTGTTCGACGATTTGCTTGGCCAGGCTTTCTTCGGCCTCGTAGTCCATGCCGCCGGTGTCGACCAGGGTGACGAAGCGGCCTTCGATGTCGGCCGGGGCCTCCAGCCGGTCGCGGGTGACGCCGGGAAGGTCATGGGTGATGGCCCGGCGACCACGGGTCAGCCGGTTGAAAAGCGTGGACTTGCCTACGTTTGGCCGTCCGACGATGGCCACGATAGGGGGCATGGGATCTCCTTGGGGGACTGGGGGGCGGCCTGATCTGGGGGATGGTCCCCGGCCGCCTGGGCGAGTCCGGCCTGTCGCCCGGCCTGGACCAGGGCGCGGCAAAGCCGGTTCAGTTCGCCGACACGAACCAGTCTCTTCATCACGGCTTGGGGGGACATGTCAACCATGATTATGCAATGCGCCGCACCCGGTCAAGGAATCCGCAGGCATCGACAACGCGCTCGATGGAGGGAACGCAGCCCGGCCCCTCGCCGCAACACCGCGTCCCCTTTACACCATTTGGGGGGTCCGGGGGCCTCAGGCCCCCGGCCGCCGGAGGCATCTTCTGCCTTTCTCTCTTGTCTTATCCCTTCAACTTCGCCGCGATGTCGGCGGCGACTTTTTCGCCGGACAGCAGCATGCCGCCGAAGATCGGCCCCATGCGGTAGGAGCCGTAGCTGGCGTTGGCGGCCATGCCGGCCACGTACAGCCCGGGGAAGATTTCGCGGGTGTTCTTGACGGTGTTGATTTCGGCCGTGTCGGCCCACATGGACTGTTCGCCCTCGATGCCGCCCGAGGGCGTGTTGAGGCGCACGTCATTTTTGCGCACCAGGGTTTGCAGCACTTCCACGGCGTGGCCGGTGGCCTCGACGAGGTATTTGGACCCCAGCACCACGGGATCGACGTGCAGGCCGGCGATTTCCACGGGCGAGGAGTTGATGACGATGCCGGTGACCCGTTTGACGCCGTTTTCCTCGCGCAGCATGACGTCTTCGACGCTCATGCAGTTAAAGACTTTCGCGCCGGCCAGGCAGGCGGCCGAGGCCAGGGTGGTGGTGGCGGCCACGGCGTCGGCGGTGAAGTAGTTGTCCTTGTAGCGCTTGACGGGCACGCCCACGTCGGTGAGCAGATGCACGCTCTCTTCCTGCACGACGATCATGTTAAACGTCATGCCGCCGCCCCACATGCCGCCGCCAAGGGACAGCTTGCGTTCGAACAGGGCGACGTTGAAGCCGTCTTTGGCCAAAAGCCGGGCAGCGGTCATGCCCGAGGGGCCGCCGCCGACAATGGCGACGTCAAGGTCGAGGCTCGATTTGAACTTCTCGAAATAGGTCTCCAGGATGGCCTGGGTGATGATACGTTCGTCGAGAGACATCTGTGGGGTCCTTGTCGCTTTGGGTTGCGGACTACTTCCCGCCGATGACGGCGCGAATGGACTCGACATAGGGCGCGGTCAGCACGCCGCGCTCGGTGATGATGCCGGCGATGAGTTCGGCCGGGGTGACGTCGAAGGCGTAGTTGTAGACCGGGACGTTTTCCGGGGTGATGCGGTGTTCGCCCACGTGGGTGACTTCGCGCGGGGTGCGGTTCTCGATGGGGATCTCGTCGCCCGTGGCGATGCGCAGGTCGAAGGTGGAAGCCGGGGCGGCCACGTAGAAGGGCACGCCGTGGGCCTTGGCGGCCAGGGCCACGGTGTAGGTGCCGATCTTGTTGGCGGCGTCGCCGTTGGCGGCGATGCGGTCCGCGCCGACCACGACCTTTTGCACCATGCCGCGCTTCATGAGGTGTCCCACGGCGTTGTCGCAGGCGACGGTCACCGGGATGCCTTCCTTGGCCAGCTCATAGGCGGTCAGGCGCGCGCCCTGCAGGAACGGCCGGGTCTCGTCGGCGATGACCTGGATGCGTTTGCCCTGTTCGAAGGCGGCCCGGATGACGCCAAGGGCCGTGCCGTAGCCGGCCGTGGCCAGGGCGCCGGCGTTGCAGTGGGTGAGCACGGTGTCGCCGTCGGCGATGAGTTCCGCGCCGTTCTTGCCCATGGCCTTGTTGATCTCGATGTCCTCGCTGTGCATGTCCTGGGCCAAGCCGAGCCAGGTCGAGAGCAGCGTATCCAGGGAAACGTCGCCCAGGGCGGCCCATTTCTCCCGCATCCGTTCCACGGCCCAGCGCAGGTTGACGGCGGTGGGGCGGGCCTGTTCCAGCTCGACGAGCAGCTCCTGCAGGCGGTCCTTCCAGGCGTTTCCGGCCTCGGCCGCCTCGCGTCCGGCCAGCCAGCAGCCGTAGGCGGCGGTGACGCCGATGGCCGGCGCGCCGCGAACCACCATGGTTTGCAGGGCGTAGACGGTGTCGGCGGTGTTGCGCACCACGAAGCATTCCTCGCGGTCGGGCAGAAAACGCTGGTCAAGGAGGAGCAGGGCCTGTTTGTCGGCGGAAAAGGCGATATGGTCGGTCATGGCGGCTTCCGGGATAGAGAGTGTCCAAAACGCGCCCCGCGCCGCCGTCCGGGCGGTCGGGCAGGCCCTGGCGGCCAGGGCGGCATCAGTCGCAAATATGCA
>JAEZEM010000059.1 GCA_023417745.1 Pseudomonadota bacterium | reverse complement strand
GGCCGGTGAGGTAGGCCTCCAGGCCCACGGCCCCCACGTGGCGGGTGAACTTGCGGATGTCGCGCACCGGGCCGTCGATGCTGTGGCAGCTTAGGCACTCAAGCGTATAGAGGTCCGCTCCGGCGGCGAGCTTGTTCTCCGGGGTGACCTCGTGGGTCTTGGCCCACTTGGCCCGGGGCAGGATGGGCGCTTCGTAGGGCGCGGCCTGGCTCGGGCGGATGTCCGTGGACCAGAGCATCCCCTCGATGAGCCAGGGTTTGCGGGCGGCCTCGCGCATGGTTTCAAAGGCCCCGACAATGCCAAGGCCGACCAGCAGCAGACACACGGCCAACACCCGGCGAAGGGGCAGCGGCAGCCGGGAAACAAGGGCCAACGAGCCCACGGCCACGGCCAGAAGCATGGCCGGCCAGGCGGCCTGGTAGGCGGCCATTTCACTGGCCCGGCGCAAGAAAAAGTCGCGCACGGTCTCGGGCAGCACGCCCACGTACCACCAGCCGGAGAGCAAAAGCAGCGGCGCGGCGGCCACGGCCCAGCGGCACGAGGCCCGCAGCATGGTCTCCCGGGCCTCCTCGTCGCCGATGCCAAGGGCCGTGGCGAAGCCGAAAAGCCCGGCCAGCATCAACCCCAAAGCGAAACGCAGCACCAGAGACGGCCAGAAGGTCGGATTGAAAAAGCCGTCCCAGAAATCACGGGTGGCCGGCCAGTCGCCCGGGGTGAGCATGAAGCCGATGATGCCGTTGACGGTGAAAAGCGACAGGAAGGCAAAGGCGAAATAGAGCCAGCCGACCAGCATATGGCGCTTGGGGTCCAGCCGGTCGTAGCCGTAATAGTATATCAAAAGCGCCCCGATCTCGCCGGCGAAAAAGGCCCATTCGGCCGCCCAGCCCCAGGCGAAAGAGCGCACTAAAATGAGCGTGGCCTGGGGAGACAACAGCGAGATCGTCAGCCAAATGCCGACCCCGGACAGGCCGCCGAAAACCATGGTGAGCAGCAGGAAAAACCGGGTGTGGCGATGTAGATAGGTGAGAAGCGGCCGCGAGCCGGTGCGCCGGACCATGGCTTCGGTGAGGACCAGAAACAGCCCGCCGCCCACGGCGAAATGGGCCACGTACACATGCAAAACGGCGATGAGGATGATCCAAAAGCCGCCGCCGAAGGCTCCGAGCTGCCAGACGGGAAAATCCATGTCCTAACCCCTTTTGGCCGTGCGGCGATAGGCGGCCACGGCCCAGACCGAGGCCGCGGCCACGATAGCCGCGCTTGCAACGAAAAAGACGAACGGTCCAATCTGGAAATCCGTGGGCAGGCCGGCCGGATCGAACTGCGGGGCCAGATAGCCCAGGCGCGCCACCGATCGCACGACTGCCATGCAGACCACGGCCAGGGCCGTGAAAAAGGCCGCCCGGCCGGGCCGGCCCCGAAAGGCGGACAACAGCGCCGCCGCCGCCAGCCCCAGCCCGCCGACGAAGGCCAGGGAGCCGCCGGTGTGCAGGCCGAAAAACTGTTCCATCACCGGCGTTGGCAGGGACAGCAGATACCATAGCCCAAGAGGAATCTGGGCCAACGTCGCGCCGATAAACCAGCGCAGGCCCGTGCGGCTGCGCTCGCCGGCTCCGGCGTCAGGGGCCTTGCGCGAAAAAAGCGCCACATAAAGTCCGCCAACGGCCAGGGATGCGGCCAGGAAGTGCAGCCAGCGCGGCAGGAAGGTCGGCTCGGCCAGCCCCGTCACCAGACCGGCCGGCGCGGTGAAATAGCCCGTCCACAGGTCCGGCCGCAGGGCCAGGGTCGAGACGTTGACCAAAATGAGGCTGGCCCCCAACAGCAACACGGCCGAAGCGGCCGACAACAGCCCCGCCCCCGGCGCGCCGGCCCGGGGCTGGTAGACGTAGAGCAGGGCGTAGGCGATCATGACGACCATAAACAGCGACAGCCAGGGCACGGCCGAGACGATGGCGGCGGTATAGAGGTATTGGCCATAGAGCACCGAGGCAAAAAGCAGCGGCGGCACGGCCAGGTTGACGCCGATGGCCACGGCGGACGGCAGACGCTTGGCCAGGCCCATGGCCGTCTCGCGGCCGGCTCCGGGGGCGAAAAGGGTCAGCAGCGTGCCGCCCAGGGCCACGTTGACCACCAGGATATGGGCGGCGAACGTCAGCACGAGCAGCGCCTCGAACAGGCCCCACGGGCCGGGGATAGCCTCGCCCGGGGCCAGGGTCAGGACTGGGGGCATGGAAACGTCTCTCCCTTCCCGGCCAGGGCGGCACGGAAGGTTTCGCAGGCCTTGCGGCGGCCCATTCTCCGGATTTCCCCGGTTCTATACGAAAATATGGGAGCCATCACAACGAAAAAGGCTCGCAACCGGACTTCACGCCAAAAACGATGGCCCCGGCCGACGCAGCGGTCCGGCGGTTCGGCCAAGCGCCAGCCAGTCCCGGCCATCGGTCCGAAAGCCCCCTGCCCCGCCCCTCGACGCGCCGGCCGCGCCGTGCTAGGGCCAGCGCAAAAAAGGGGAGTGCCTACCCTGGTTTTTCCCTTTTCCCGCCCGGCCCTTCGCCCTTGGACGGTCCAAGGCCATTTCCCCTATAACCGGGCGGGTTTTTGCGCCAGCAAACGGGGAACTTCCCCGTCACCATAGGCGGCAGGCCGACGAGCCTGCCCCAAAGGACGCGACACCCATGGAAAAACGCGAGAACATGGCCCTGCAAGTGACCAAGGAAATCGTGGTCAAGTTCGTCGAAACCGGCCGCATCTCGCCCGGCAACTTCACCGAACACTTCGGCCCCATCTACGAAGAAGTGCTGCGGGTCATAAGCCGCAACGAAACGGCTGGCGAAACACGCGAAAAAGTACGGGTCATCGCCAAAGGCGGACAGGACAATGGCTGAGCTGCCCGTTCCCGGGGACAACCGCCGGGTGGCCGGCATGTTCGGCCGGGTGGCCGGCCGCTACGACCTGCTCAACCACCTGCTCTCGGCGGGCCTGGACATCGCCTGGCGTCGGGCCATGGTCCGGGCGCTTTTGGCCCCGGGACTGCCGCCCGGCCCCATCCTTGATCTGGCCGCCGGAACACTCGACGTCTCCATCGCCGTGGCCCGCCAAAGCGACCGGCCGATCCTTGCCGCCGACGTCTGCGAACCCATGCTGCGGGCGGGCCTGGGCAAGCTCGACGCCGCCCTTGGCCGCCGCATCCACCCCACCGTGGCCGACGGCCGCGTGCTGCCGCTGCCCGACGCCTCGGTGGCCGGGGCCACCATCGCCTTTGGCATCCGCAATATCCGCCCGCGCCCCGAAGCTCTGGCCGAACTGGCCCGGGTCATCCGCCCCGGCGGCCGGCTGGCCATCCTCGAATTCGGCACCGGCAAACGCCGCATGTGGGGGGGACTCTACAACTTCTACCTGCGCAACATCCTGCCGCGCATCGGCAAACTCATCTCCGGCGACGACGAAGCCTACCGCTACCTGGCCGCCACCATCAGCGAATTCCCCGAGGAATCCGTGCTGGCCGAGGAAATGCGCCAGGCCGGCTTCGCTTCCGTGGACTACCGCGCCATGACCGGCGGCATCGTGTTTTTACATGCTAGCGTGAAAGCGTAGAAAGAAGAGAAGAATGCCTCCGGCGGCCGGGAGGGGGTTACCCCCTCCCGGACCCTCCCTGACTGGGGGGGGTTTTTTCCTTCCGGCCTTGCCTTATGTAAAAAACGCCCCCCAAACAGTGAGAAACCAGGGCAGAAACAGCGCGCGCCGAAAAATAGATGGGGGGTCCGGGGGCCTCAGGCCCCCGGCCGCCGGAGGCACTCTTCCTCTTCTACGCCCCCGGCCTTGCCGGCGGGGCGGGGGCTTGATACCGAGCGGCATGGGGACCATGCAGGCTTCGCAGCTTCTTGCCCGGGCGCGCCGGTTGCGCCTGTCGCCGCAGATGGCCGCCGCCGCGCCGCTTAGCGGCGAGTATCGCGGCGCGTATCCGGGCGCGGGCATGGAGTATGAAGAATCCCGGGAGTATGCCCCTGGCGACGACGTGGCGGCCATGGACTGGAAGGCCACGGCCCGGCTGGGTCGGCCTTTTGTGAAGCGGTTTCGGGAAGAGCGCAGCCTGACCTTGCTGCTGGCCGTGGACGTCAGCCCCTCCATGACCTG
>JAEZEM010000001.1 GCA_023417745.1 Pseudomonadota bacterium | reverse complement strand
ACGTGCAGGCATCGTTGACCGCGGCCTTGGCGATGGTTTCCAGGCAGCTGCTGTCGGGCAGGATGTCGCGCAGGCGCACGGGCACGCGCAGGTCGGCGAAAAAGCGTTCCAGCCAGGCGATGCCGGCCTGGGCCAGGTATTCGTTGGAGCACATGCGCGGGCCGCACAGGATGCGGCCGATGTTGGCCAGCTTGTCGACGCTGACGGCCAAGTTGAAGCGCATGACCGGCGGCAGCAGGATCGGGTGGACCAGCCCGTGGAGCACGTCGAACATGCCGCCGAGGCTGTGGGCCAGGGAGTGGCCGATGCCCAGGCCGGCGTTGGAAAAGGACATGCCGGCGCAGGTGGAGGCGATGCTCAAGTTTTCCAGGGCCTCGATGGAGCGGCTCTCCAGGGCCGGCAGGATGTTGCGGGCGATGAGCCGGATGGCTTTCAAGGCCTGGTGCTCGGTGAAGGGCGAGGACAAAAGCGACAGATAGGACTCCACGGCATGGGCAAAGGCGTCCACGGCCGAGGAGATGATGAGTTCCTCGCTCTTGGTGAGAAGCACCAGGGGATCGATGATGGAGACGTTGGGCACCAGCGACCGGCTGATGATGGACATTTTCACCTGTCGGGCGACGTCGGTGATGATGCAGAACTGGGAGATGTCCGAACTCGATCCGGCGGTGGTCGGCAGAAAGATCATGGGCGGCAGGGGGCGCATGACGCGGTTGGCCCCTTCGTAGTCGCTGATGCGGCCGCCGTTGCCGACGATGGCCCCGATGCCCTTGGCCGCGTCCATGGGGCTGCCGCCGCCCACGGCGATGATGACGTCGGCGCGTTCGCGCACGTAGATGTCGGCCCCTTCGTGGATCTGGTGGTCGCGGGGATTGGAATTGACGGCGTCGAAATAGACCCACTCCAGGCCGTTGTCGCGCAGGATTTCCTGGATGCGGTCGACCCAGCCGGCCTTGGCCAGGCCCCGGTCGCTGACCAGCAGCACGCGGCGCGCGCCCACGCGCTTGGCGCAGGAAGCCAGATGGACGATGCTGCCCCGGCCGAAGATGATCTCGGGAATGGCGAACTTGCTGATCCGCATGAGGCTCCTTGGCGCGCGCCTGGTGGGGGCGGCTGCGCGCGGCGCGGGGCGAAATCGCCGGTCCGCCGTCTGGCCCGGCGGCCGGTGGCCGGCCGGCCAAGTCTGGAAAAGCCCTGGCGCTTTCAGGATATCGCCTCGGAAAGTAGCCCGCTGCCCGGCAAAAGGTCAAGCCGGGGCCTGGCCTGGGCGGATTGGGCGCGAGGCTTGCCGGGCTGGCGGGCATCAACCCGAGAGGGGGTGATTTTCCGGCGTCCGCGAGGTCTGGGCGGGACCCCGGCAGACGAATTGGCGTTTGCCCAGGTGTTTGGCTTCGTAAAGGGCGATGTCGGCCTGGCGCAGAATCTCGTGCAGATCGGCGTTTTTCAGGAGCGCGAACGCCGCGCCGATGCTGCAGCCGACGCCGTAGCCGACGGTTTCCATCTGCCGGATGACGCGGCCGCATATGGCGGCGGCATGAACGCGCAAAACGTCGGCCGAGCCTTGGGCGAACAGCACGAACTCGTCGCCCCCGAGCCGGCCGATCAGGTCGGTTTCGCGCACGGATTGGCCAAGGATGGCGGCGGCCCGGCGCAGCACCTCGTCGCCGGTCTCGTGCCCGTGATTGTCGTTGACGTTTTTGAAGTTGTCGAGATCGACGATCATGACGGCGATATGGGCATCGGCTTCGTGGCTGTTGTCGATGGCGGCCTGGGCCAGTTCCAGCCACAGCCCGCGCGAGGGGATGCCGGTGAGGTGGTCGTGGCGGGCGACATTCAAGCGCACGGCCGACGCCTCGATTTCGTGCTGGGCATGGTTGAGCTCCAGCCGGGCGAGGCTGGCCCGTCGGCGGCTGCCCAGGGTCAGGACGACGGCCCCCTGGATGAGCACGACGCTCAAGCACGCGCCGATGATCATCACGGCGCTGCGGGCGCGCCAGTCCGACAAGAGCACGTCCTTCTCGATGGAGGCCACGGTGACCAGGTCGTATTGCCGGAATTGCCGGTAGGCGGCCAGCCGCTCGACGCCGTTGACCGTGATGAAGGCGTCGATGGCGTTGATGCCGGGGTTGGTTGTGAGCTTGACGAACTCGGGGTCGTCGAGCTTCGCGTCCAGGCACTGCAGGATGTCGGGGCGACAGGCCAAAAGCGCACCGTCGAGTCGGGCGACCTGGACGACCGGACTCAGGTTGAAGTCCATGAGTTCATAAAAATTGGTGAGCCATTCGACGTCGAGGCTGGCCTGGACAATGCCCAGAAGCTGGCCGGACGAATCGCGCAGGGGCCGCGACACCGGGAAGAAGATGGTCTGGGCGAGCTTTCCCTGGGCAGCCGGGCCGATGAAAAACGGTTCTCCGGCCTGGGCGGACTGGAAATAGCCCCGGTCGCGGACATTGACTTTTCGAGGCGGGAACTCGACGGATTCCAGGACCACGTTGCCGTTCGCATCGAAGATCCACAGCGACCGGCAGCCGTCGGCCAAGGTGACGTAGTCGCGCAACCGCTCAAAGTCGGGCCGCGTGGCGACAGCCTGAAGGTCCGGGCTGTCCTGAACCATGGCGAGCATGAGGCCCAAGGTTCTGTCGGCCCGTCGAATGGTGTTGTGGATGTGGCCTTCGGCCAATCGGGCGACGTCGCGGACCAGATTGAAGCCGGAAGCAATGGTGGCCTTGTAGTCGCTGATGATGGAATAGCCGGCGCCGCAGCCGAACACCAGGACAAGACAGACGCTGAAGAACAGCGAAGACCTCTTGAAGACGGCGTTTGCCGCGTTTCGGAACCATGTCCCGAAAGCGCAACGGTTGCCCGCGTCGTTGCGGCAGGGGCGGCTGAAAAACATGGCTTCCCGTCAAAGGTTTGGTGCAAGACCAGCCCACGCGGCCAAGCTGAGCGGGACGATGACCTGTTTTACGCACGGACAAAGCGCGCTACGCTGTCCGGACGCCGCCGATGTGGCGCGCTTGTCCGCGTCAGGCCTGCGGACCCTTCGAAAACAAGGCGTGCCGCGACCATCGACAACAAACCACAGTCACGGCGGAAATTCAAGCCAGGCTGGGGCAAATCGGCTTCGAATCGGGGAGGGTTTGGCTGGCAGGCGGTCTCAGGCCAGTCGGGCCATGGCCCGGCCCAGATGCTCGCGCCAGATGGCGGCAAAGGCTTCGATTTCCAACAACCCGGCCAGGCGCGCCCGGCAGCGTACGCCGGCCGCTTCCAGCCGGCCGCGCCAGGAGTCGGGCTGCTCGCCGGCCAGATCAGAGCAGGCATGGGCCCCGGCCACGGTGAAAAAGGGCAACAGCAGCGCCTTGGCCACGCCCTTGGCGGCCAGCGAGGCGGCGATGGTGTCCAGTTCCAGGCTTGCCGCGCCTTTCTCCCGTGGCATAGCCCCGAAAAAGAGCAGCGGCTCGCGCTGGGAGAGACGCTCGCGCAGGGCTTCGTAAAACCCGGCTCCGGGCGGCGGCGCGCCGTGGCCCATGAGCACGGCCGCCTCGCCGGGCAGCCGTCCGGCGGCCAGCCCCTCGTCGATGGCGGCGACCGCCCGGTCCACATCGGCCAGATCGGCCAGCAGCGGCGCACCCACCGACACCGAGGTGCGGCCGGCGTCTTGTTTAAGCCACCGACCCAGGCCGGCCAACAGTTCGTGGTATTCCCCGCCCGGCACGACATGCAGCGACTGCACCACCACCCGGGCGCAGCCGGCGGCGGTCAGCTCGCCCAGCACGTCAAGGACTTGCTTCGCCCCGCCAAACGCGGCGGCGTTGCCGTGCTTGCGCCCGACGGTGCGGGCCACGGCCACCGTCGCCCCGGGATGGGCCACGGCCACGGAGGCCCGAAACGCGTCCAAGGCGGCCATGGCCCCGGGATGCCGGGAGCCGTGGGCGGCCAGGATGATGCCGCAGGGTTGCGTCACGGGCGCGACTCCATGGCGGCGGCCAGGCCGGCCAGGGCGGACACGGCCGTGGGCGCGGCCAGAAGCGCAAACCACAGCCAGCCCGGGGGCGCGGCCAGGGACAGCCACAAGGGCGCGGCGGCGAGTTGTCCGGCCACGGCCGACCAGAGAAAGGCCAGGGCCGTGGCGGCCAAGCCCGCGCCCACGAAACCCATGGCCGCCGCGCCGGCCACCAGGGGCAGGGCGATGACCGACTCGGCCGCGCCGACCAGGCGCATGATCTCGAATTCCTCGCGCCGACGCAGCAAGGTCAGGCGCACGGTGTTGCCGACCACGAGGCCGACCAAGAGCGCCAAAATGGCCCCCAGCGGCAACACGGCCTGGGAGCCGAGCAGCCCCAGGGAGCGGGCGGCGTCGATGGCGGCCGGGTTGTAGCGCACCTCGGCCACGCCATCCACGGCGGTCAAGCGCTCCAGGGTTTCCTTGGCGAAGGCGCCGTCGTGCTCCGGCGGGGCAAAACCCAGCAGCAGGGTGTAGGGCAGGGGATTGGCCGCCCCGGGCAGGAGCGGTTCGGCCGCGCCGCCCAGGCTGCCGCGCATGACGGCCATGGCCGCCTCGGGGGAAAACGCCTTGGCCTCGATGACCCCGGGCAGGGCGCGCATCCAGTCCATCTGCCGGGCGGTCAGGGCCGCGTCGGCCCCGGGCTTCCAGTAGACCTGAAAACGCAGCACGCCCTGCCCCTTGGCCAATGCGCCGTCCAGGCCGACCTGGGCCAGGGCCAGCAGGCCGCACAAAAACACCGTGGCGAAAACGCCCAGGATGACGCTAAGCGACGTGGACGGCCGGCGAAACAGATCGGCCAGGCCGGAGAGGATGAGGCGCGCCGTCATGGGGCCTCCTCCATGTCGTCGGCCGCGTCGGGGGCGGTTGCGGCATCGGGCGCGGCGCGCTCCAGGCGGATGATCCGGGCGTCGGGGGCGGCGGCCACCAGGGCCTGGTTGTGGGTGGCCATGAGGATGGCCGTGCCGTGGGCGCTGAACTGGCGCAGGATGT
>JAEZEM010000490.1 GCA_023417745.1 Pseudomonadota bacterium | reverse complement strand
GAGCGGCCAGCGCAACGAGCACTTTCCATTTGCCCATGCTTCCTCCAGATAGCGCGCCGTTACGGCGCTTTCGATGCCGCCCGTCATAGACCCTTTCGCCCGGGCTGTCATCCGTTGCCCATCGACGCCACGTCGCAAAGGTGGTAGGCTGCTGTCATGGAATGGCTTTTTCTCCTGGCCGCGCTGGTGGCCGGCCTTTTCGCCTTTTGCCTCAGCGGCGCCAGGCAGCAGCCCGGCGGGACCTGACTGCCCGAGGCCTGTCGCCGGCGGCGGCAGCCCGAGAAAACACCATCAACGCCCGATGACGACGGCCACGCCCGGCCGTGAGGACCGTCCATGCTTTGTCGCCCTGCCTACCGTTCCTTCGCCTGCCTGGCCCTGCTGACCGCCCTGGCCCTGCTGGCCGCCTGCCAGGGACAGCCCAAAACCGATCCCGACCGCAAGGCCAAGGCCTACGCCCTGTACGAAGGCTACAAAAAGGATTTTCCAGAGGCCACGGAAATGCGCCCCGAGGAGGCCTTGAACCGCTGGCGAGACGGCGATGTCGTCTTCGTCGATGCCCGCTCGGAGGCGGAACGGGCCGTGTCCACCCTGCCCGCAGCGGTGTCCGAACAGGACTATCTGGCCGATCCGAGCCGGTTTGCCGGCAAGCAGGCCGTCATCTACTGCACCATCGGCTACCGCAGCGGGGTGCTGGTCCAAAAACTTGCCGCCAACGGCATTGCCGCCGCCAATCTGGCCGCCGGGATACTGGGCTGGCTCCACGCGGGGGGGCCTCTGGTCGACGCTTCGGGCGCGCCGACCAGACGCGTCCATGTCTACGGCCGAACCTGGGATCTCGCGCCCCTGACCTACACGGCCGTCTGGTAGGGTCGTCCGCGCTGGCCGACTGACGGCGCTCGTCGTCCCGCCCGGTTTCCTGGCCAGTTCGTCCGCTTTTCGAGCCAATGCAGCTAGGGCTCCCGGCCGTAGTAGCGGCGAAAGTAGCGCCGGCCCGTGGCGTCGGCCAAGCCCAGCCGCCGGGCGGCCAGATAGCCCAGGCACATGGCCACGACACCGGCCGCCTTGCCGCCAAAGCCCGACCCGGCCCAGCGCCGGCCCGAGGCCGTCACGCCGCCGCCCAGACACAGCGTCTCCCCGGCCTGGCGCAGGCGCAGGGACAGCTCCACGTCTTCCATAAGCGCCAAAGCGGGAAACCCGCCCACGCTCTCCAGGGCCTCACGCCGGAAAAACTGGCCCTGATCGCCAAAGCCGATGCCGCCAAACCGCGCCCGCAGGGCATTGAGCAGCCCCAGGACGTCAAGCCCGGGACGGCGCGTGTCGTAGGCCATGCCGACCACGCCGCCGACCGCCTCGGGACAACGCGCCAACGCGGCCAGTATCCGGGCCGGCACATCGGGCGCGACCACGGCGTCGGCGTGCAGGACAAGGACCACCTCGCCCCGGCAGGCGGCCAGCCCGGCCGCGATCTGCCCGCCCCGGCCGCCGCCGGCCGCGACAACCTTCGCGCCACGTCCGGCGGCCAGGGAAGCCGTGCCGTCGGTGGAGCCGCCGTCGGCCACGACGACCTCGTGCAGGCCCGTGCCACTCAGGCTCTCCAGACAGCGTCCAAGCCCCCGGCCCTCGTTTCGGGTCGGCACGACCACCGAAAGCCGCCGGGGTATTTTCGCAGGGCCGACCGGGATGGCCAGCCCGGGACGCCAGGCGGAAAGGGCCAGGAGCAGCAAAAACGGCAACCAGATCACGGCCATGGCCAGTCCCTGGCCGCCAAGGTCCTGGCCGCGAAGCCAGGTCGGGGTCACGGCCAGCCCCTGGGCGGCCAGGAGCCACAGCGCCGGCCACCCCGGACGCAGGGTCCAAAGCGGCAGGACCATGAGGAAATACCAGGGATAGACCGTGGGCAAGGCGGCAAGGCCGGTCAGGCCGGCGAAAAGCGGCCCACGCCCGCGATCCTGGACGGCCAACCAGCCAACCAGCAGCGCCGCGCCGCCAATTCCCAGGGACACGGCCGGGGCAAGCGCGCCGCAAAGGGGCCAGACCAGGGTCGTCAGCGGCCCGCCCTGAGCCACATGGCCGGCAAAGGCGGCCAACGACTGAAAAAACGCCGGCCCGGCCGCGCGGTAGGGCCAAAAGCTCACCAGCGGTACGAGGCAGGCGGCGGCCCGGCGCAGATTGCCCGGCCGTAAAAAAAACGGAATGAGGAGCAAAGCCGGATACTTCACCAGTCCGGCCGCACCCAGGCACAAAAAACCCCAGCCGCCGCGGCGGGCGGCAAAGGCGGCCAGGGCCAGGGAAACGCCCAGGGCCACCAGGACGTCGAGGTGGCCCTCCCCCGCGCCCATGACCAGGGACAAGGGGGAAAGGACATACAGAGCCAGCCAGACCGGCGGCAGCCGACGCTTGGCAAGGACCAAGGCCAGGGCCAGGGCGGCCAGGAGGTCGGCCAGGGCAAAGGCTGCCCGAAAAGCCAGGGGGGTGGGCGAGACGGCGGCCACGGCCCGGCAGAAAAGCTCGGCCAAGGGCGGATAGGCGGCGGCCAGCTCGGGGTGGTTGACCCGGCCAAGGACGGCTGCGGCCGGAGCGGACAATAGCCCGGGCAGCCTCAGGTCGCCCGGCGCGATCAGATAGGGATTGCCCCCGACCAGCTGCATGTCGCCTTCGACGATGTAGCGAAAGACGTCGGTGTCGACCGGCCAGGCCCAGACAAAGAGCAGCCGCGCGCCAAGGCCCAGGGCCAATACAGCGGCGGTGACGCGGCCGCGATGCCCCCCGGCCGGCCAGCTTCGCACGGCCAGGACCAGGGCGGCGAAAGCTGCGGCAAAGCCGGCGGCATAGATGGAGCGCTCGGCCTCCAAGCGGCCGCATAGGGCCAGAACGACAATGGCCGCCCCGCAAAGCAGTCCACGCCAGACGTGGCTGGGCAGGCCGCCAAACGCCCCGGCCGAACACGACCCGCCGGTTCTGGCTGCCTGAGGATCGTCGGAAAGCTCTCTGGTCACGGGCGCTCCGGCATCGCGACGGACGCGCGGCCCGCGCCGTCGTCCAGGGGCGGCAGACCCGAAGTCAAGCCTGACGGCGGTCCATCCATGCCGACATCGGACGGCCGCGCCGCCGCGCCGGCGCCAGACAGCGGCGCATCCGCGCCGATGAGGGCCGAAGTCCATGGCCCGGGCGCATCATTGAGGGACCAGTCATAGTCGCCATAGACCGGCCGTCGATCCGCCAGGGCGTCCAGCGCCGCGCCAAGGGCCGACCCGGCAAAGCGACGCACGAAGCCCCACTGCCCGTCCCGGCCGCCGAAATCCTCGGCGTACCAGTCAAAAATGCGGATCAGGCGCAACCGGCCACCGTCCACCCGTGCTCCGGCCGGATCATTGAGGCAGGCCCGGGTCCGTTCCTCCAGCATGGCCTCAAGGGCCTCCCCCCGATAAGGCACGGACAAAAGCGGCGGACAACTCTTGGAAGCGCAGTTGAGCACGAAGTGGAGCCTGGGGTCCGGGTATTGCCGACGCAGGATGCCGTGCTCAATGTCGTCCAGGGACAGGGTCCGGCCGCCCAGACGCACAAAGGAACGTTTCCAGGGCGAGGCCAAAAAGCCCCCGGCCTCCTTAATGGAGGTAATCCCCGGCCAATGATCCATGATGAGCCGGATGGTCCAGAGGTTATAGGCGTTTATATAGAGCGCGACGCGATCGGGTCGCGCCAAGGCTTCGGGGTTCTCGGCGGCCATGAGCGCCAACGTCGCCTCAAGCCGGGCCACATCCGCCTTGATGCCCGCATAGTCCACCACGCCGCCACGCACATGCGCGGCCAAAAAAGCACCGTAAAGGTCAAGATAGGCCGGCGATTGCACGGCATTGGCAAACCCTGCGAAAAGCAACGAAAAAAACGCCAGCATGAACATCCTGAACACATCAACCTCCCAGACTCTCCAGCCACCGGCCACGCAGTGGCGGTCAAGGGCTTCACTTGGGCAAAGGCTGCAAGACTCAGCGGAAAATCAATTGAATTCCTGCTGGTATTGCTGCATATTCCTTTGGCCTTCAGTCCGCTGGTGGAGAGAGGGGCGTCGAACCAGCGAACCTGCAACACTTGTGCCACAACCATGACGCAACCCAGGTGTTCCGACGTAGCTCATTCCCGACGCCATGACCTGTGGCTGCTCCTTGGCCTTTATGCACTGACCTTTTTCCTGTTCCTGCCGCCGACGGCCCACGCCGATTCCCAACCCCGCTTCCAACGGCTGTCCCTGGAACAAGGGCTTTCCCAATCCTATGTCGTCTGCATGGCCCAGGACAAGCTGGGATTCATGTGGATCGGCACCTACGACGGCCTCAACCGCTACGACGGGACCAACGTCGTGGTCTACCGCAACATCCCGGGCCGGCCCGATTCGCTGCCGGACAACAGCATTCGCACGCTATTTGTCGATCCCGTGGACGGCACGCTGCTTGTGGGCACCAAGAACGGCGGTCTGGCCGTCTATGACCGGCAGGCCGACCGTTTCCGTTCCTATCCTGCGGCCACCCCCTACCCCAGCGGCGATGTGGACAAGGAAATCCGGGCCATCGCCCGGGACGTGGCCGGCAACTATTGGGTAGGCGGCGCGGCCGGACTGGCGCGCATCACCCCGGCCACCGGGGTCGTCGACGCCGTGTCCTTGTCTGACCGGAACGGCAATGCCGTAATAAATCCCGTTATCGCCATAAAAGCCCGAGCCAACGGCAGCCTGCTCGTGGCCACCACCCGCGACGTTTATGCCGTGAACCCGGCTGACGGCCAGTCCGCGCCCCTGCTCCCCGGCCCCCTTGGCGAGCTTCCGGCCGACGTGCGCATCAACGGCATCGCCTGCGACGGCCCGGATACCTTGTGGGTGCTCACGGAAATACACGGCGCGTATCGGTTCAATCAAGCCACCAGCCGGTCCGACCACCATCTGCCCGGCCTGGCCACCTGGTTTGCCTTCCGCGATTCCTGGGGTGGGCTTTTCATCGGCACCAACCGGGGGCTGGCCCGCATGTGGCCGGACCCGGACCAGCCGGAAAAACTGACTCCCTCCATGGCCGTCAACAATCCCCTGGACCCGGAAAGCCTGTCCCAGGACGAGGTGCTGTGCGCCTTGGAGGATGCCGGCGGTCTGCTGTGGTTCGGCACTTATTCTGGGGGTGTGAGTCGCTACAATCCCGCCTACCAGGCGTTTTCCGTCTACCGAGCCGGACCGGGGCTGCCCACGGCCCTGTCCGGCAGTTCGGTCAGCGCCGTGGCCCAGGAAGACGCCGACATCGTTTGGGTCGGCACCCGCTACACCGGCCTTAATCGTATCGACCGCCGCACCGGCGAAGTCTCGGTTTTCCGCCACGCCCCGGATAACCCGGGCAGCCTGGCCGACGACGGCGTCAACTGCCTGTTGTTTGACCGCCAGGGCCGGCTCTGGATCGGCGCCACCGACCGGGGACTGGACCGCTACGACCCAAACAGCGGCCGTTTCGTCCACTACCGCCACGACCCCCAAGACCCCGAGTCCATCAGCCAGAACAAGATCTGGTGGATCGCCGAGGACGAAGACGGCATCCTGTGGCTCGGCACCAGTTCGGGCGGGCTCAACCGCTTTGACCCGGCAACGGGCAAGGCCAAGGTCTATCGCCACGATCCCAATAATCCGGCCAGCCTCAGCCATAATCGGGTACGCCACATCACCCCGGCCCCAGACGGCGTCCTGTGGATCGGCACCAATGGAGGGCTCAACCGATTCGACAAGAAGACCGAAACCTTCACCCATTGGGAACACGATCCGGACAACGCCAATTCCCTGTCCAACAACCGCGTCACCCCCATTCTTCTTGATCCATCCGGGGCCTTGTGGATCGGCGCCGACGCGGGGCTGAACCGTTTCGAGCCGCGCACCGGACGTTTCCAGCGCATCACCATGGCGCACGGCCTGGCCAACGACGGCATTCAGGGAATATTGCAGGACAAGGACGGCAATCTGTGGTGCAGCACCTTCCGGGGTCTTTTTCGCTACAGCCCGGGCAGCGGCGAGGTGCGCAACTATTCGGACCGGGATGGTCTGGCCGGTCTGGAATTCTGGATGAACGCCTATGCCCAGGGCAAAAACGGTGAGATGTTTTTTGGCGGCACAAATGGCCTGACCGCCTTTTTCCCCAGCCGCATCCGCCCAAACCCCCACGCGCCGCCCGTGGTCCTGACCGGGCTTGCCATCCGTAACAAACCGTACGCCGCCAACCCTGTCACGGTGGGCAATTTAGCCCTTGGCCATGAGGACAATGTCCTGGAACTGTCCTTTGCCGCCTTGGATTTCGCCGATCCGCCCCGAAATCTCTTCTCCCACAAACTTGAAGGTTTTGATCAGGAGTTCTCCACCCCAGCAAGCAACAACGCCGTCACCTACACCAACCTCTCGCCCGGAGAATATCGCTTGCGCGTGCGGGCCTGCAACAACGACGGCGTCTGGAACGAAACGGGGATGACGCTGGCCATTGCCGTGGCCCCGCCTTTCTGGGGAACCTGGTGGTTCCGCGCCTTGTCCGTGCTGATCGCTTTGGTCCTGCTCCACATCGGCTATCGGTTACGGGTCTCCTCCCTGGAAAAACGTCGCCGGGAACTGGAAGACACCGTGCGTCGCCGCACAGCGGACCTCGAAAACGAAATCGAGGACCGCAAGGCCGCCGAAGAAGCCCTGCACCGCAGCCGCTTGAGCTTTTCCGCCATTTTCCAGTTCTCGCCCCTGGCCGTCACCATCAGCGAAGAGCAGTCCGCCAGGATGTTGCGCGTCAATGAGGCCTTTTCCCAGCTGACCGGCATCCCGGCCGACCAGGCCATCGGCCGCACTTCCGAGGAACTCGGCTTTTGGGAACGTTTCGAGGATCGCCAAAACCTGTTGATAGAACTGCAAGTCGCCGAATCCGTCACCAACCGGGAGCTGGCTTTCCGCCATGCCGACGGCCGCCGCATTATCGGCCTTTGTTCCTGCACGGTCATCGAGGTCTTCGAACGACGCTGCCTGCTCATGCTGATCGCCGACATCACCGAGCGCAAGGCTCTGGAAAGCGAACTTCTGGCCGCCCGGGAACGGGCCGAACAGGGCAGCCGGGCCAAGTCCGACTTCCTGGCCAACATGAGCCACGAGATCAGAACCCCCATGAACGCCATCATGGGCATGGCCGATCTGTTGGCCGACACCCCGCTCACCTCTCGCCAGAAACGCTATGTGGACATCTTCCAGCACTCCGGCCAGATCCTCCTGCGCGTCATCAACGACATCCTCGACCTGTCCAAGCTTGAGGCCGGCAAGCTGACCCTGGAGCCCGAGGCTTTCGACCTGCCCGAAGCCCTGTTCCAGACCTGCGCCGTGTTCACGCCCCAGGCCGAAGAAAAAGGCCTCCCGCTTTACTGCGATCTTGATCCCGACTTGCCCCGCCAAGTTTACGGCGACCCCATCCGCCTCACCCAGATAGTGGCCAACCTGCTGGCCAACGCCTGCAAGTTCACCCATGAAGGCGAGATCCGCTTGTCGGCCACGTCCACGCCCCTTGGCCCGTTCGCCTTCCTGTTGCGTCTGACCTGCCAGGACACCGGCGTCGGCATCGCCCCGGACGACATCGCCCGGGTCTGCGACAATTTTTTCCAGGTGGGCGGCAATCAACGCCGAGGGACAGGCCTGGGCCTGGCCATCTCCAAGCGCCTGACGGAATTGATGCAGGGAGAATTGTCCATCCAAAGCGTTCTTGGCCACGGGGCCACCGTCACGGCCGCGGTCAGGCTGGAGATCACCGCCCAAACAGCTGTCGGAGAGCATCTGCCGGATGCCGCATCAGTCGGGCAGCTGTCGGAGGCCGACGGCCAGCCCTGGCGGGTGCTTTTGGCCGACGACTCCGTGGGCAACCGTCAGGTTGTCAGCTTGTTCCTGGAAAATCAGCCTGTTATTCTTGAAGAAGTGGAGAACGGCCAGGATGCCCTGGACCGGTTCAAGAAAGGTGGCCTCGACATCGTGCTCATGGACCACGTCATGCCGATCATGGACGGGCTGACCGCCGTACGGGCCATGCGCCAGCACGAATGGACGACCGGGGCCACGCCCACGCCCATCATCGGCATCACCGCCCGGGCGTTTCCCGAGGACGAATCCGCCTGCCTGGAGGCCGGCTGCACCGCCTACCTGAGCAAGCCCGTGCGCCGCAGCGCCCTTATCACCACCATGCAGGGACTTCTTGGCCCCAAGAGAGGCTAAAGGCAGAGCGCCCGCCCTATTCCAGTTCCCGGCAGATAGCCTCGCCAAGGCCGCCCGGCCGCATGGGCCGCCACCCCGAAGTGGGCGACAGCGTGCGGTCCAAAAACTTCCCGTCCACCCCGACCCAGGCCGCCTGTTGCCGGATGATCCGGCCCTGGCCGCAGTCCAGGGTCACCCGCTCCATGGCATAGGCCACGCCGGTGGGAAAGCCCATTTCATGGGCGATTTCCAGCCCCTCGGCCTCGTCGAACACCCTCTTTATTCGAAGCCGCAGCACCTCGCCCGAGACCCGCACCGAATGCCGGTCGTAGTAGAGTTCCACGGACCGGTCGTCATGGGCGGCCAGAAAACGCCAGTCCGTGGCCTGGGCCGGCGGGCAGACGCCCAAAACGATCACCAGGGCCGAAAGCAGCAGCATCAGGCGCATGGCACACCTCCAAAGGACGGAAAACAACGGTTTCAGGCTATTAGCATTCTTATAGCCAGCCCTCAAGCCGCCAGTCGCTCCGCGCCCTCCACATCCCCCCACATCCCTTTGACGCAGGGGCAAAAGGGCCTTATGACTCCCCCGGGGAGTCGGACAGGCTGTCGTCGCGGGCCGCAAGGCCCGGGGAGGAAAGTCCGGGCTCC
>JAEZEM010000478.1 GCA_023417745.1 Pseudomonadota bacterium | reverse complement strand
TCGTAGCCGACCTTGTCGATGAACTTGCGGCGACGGGGTTTGACCTTTTCGTAGATGGCGCGCTTGAGTTCGGCCAGCTCTTCGGGACTGTGGGCCATATCAGTCTTCCTTGCCGCCTGGCGTGCCGTCCGGGCCGGGCAGGACCCAGGACGTGCCGCCGGAGCAGGAGGAGCAGGCCGGCGAGCCGGCCTGTTCGCCGCAGGAGCCGCAGGCCGAGCCGGCCGAACCAGCCGGGCCGTCGGCCGGGGCAAAGGGATCGGCCGCGGCCGCCCACCTGGTTTCCTGTTCGTGGAGCTTGACCATTTCTTCCTCGGTCAAAAGGCCCAGGAACTCGTCGTCGAAATCCGTGACCAGAGCAAAGGACACCGGCACGAGCATCTCGGCCATCAGCGGCAGCTTGGTGGGGATGGAGGCCACCAGCTCCTGGGACAGGCCCACGAGCTTGTCCTGCAGCTTTTCGATCTTGACCGTGGGATAGCGGCCGCCTGGAGCGAAACCGGCCTTGCCGCAGGTGCGGGCCTCGCCGGAAATTTCCAGGGGCACGCCGTAGAGCCGGCAGGTGAGGGGGCGGTGTTTGTAGAGCACGCAGCGGTCGTCGTCGCCCAGAAGCGGGCAGCGGATGCGTTCGCGGGCGATGCTTTCGAGGATCTCGCGGGTGGACACGCCCTGCTCGTCGGCCCGGAAGGCCTTGCGTTTGAGCTTGGCGGCGTCGCGGTCGGCGGCGTTGGCCCGCTCCAGCACGGCGTCGCGGGCCGGGCCGGGCGGGAAGGCCTCGTTGAATTTGCGGTTGAGGTACAGGGCCTCGATGAAGGTCAGGTCGAACAGGGCATGGCAGCAATCGCTGCACCCTTCGCCGCAGCTGACCATGTCCGGGCACAGGGACGCGACCTTGGCAAAGGCGGCGTCGGCTTCGGCGGCAATGGCTTCATAGCGGGCAAAGGCGGGGGAAAAATCCAACTGCATCGGCGGACTCCGGCGGCCGGGGCCAGCGCCGCACCCGCCCCGGTGTCCGGCGGAGGGTCGGGCGGCCCGGGCTCAAGACGGCGACGGGAGCGGGACGTTCGCCCGCTCCCGTTGCCGGTTGATATTTCTATGCTTTTCTACTGCTCTTCGACGATGATGGCTTTCTGGTCGCACACCTCGACGCAGGATTCGCAGCCCAGGCATTCTTCCATGTTGACGGCCACGGCCTTGCCGTCGCGCATCTCATAAACTTCCACCGGACACACGTCCACGCATTCGCCGTCGCCAATGCATTTTTGCGTGTCGACAATGACCCGATAGCCCATATGCACCTCAGCTTCCCGCTTCGCATGCGGCAAAAATACCGTCATGACGAAGGGTTAGTCAGATATGACAGACACGTCCCATAAGGATCAGGCAGGCTTACCGTCGCGTCCGCCCCATGTCAAGGCGGTGGGGTCCGGCCGGCGACGGCCACGGCGCGGCAGGGGATTTTTTTCCATTTTTTTGAGCCGTTGCCGGAGTCCAGTAGTGGGGCGGAACCGGCGCACCTGGGGTCTGTCTCGGTATCTTGCTGAAATGAGAGAATTTTTTTTATTCCAAAAAGGCTAAAGTTCCTGTTGGGAAATGCCGAAAAGCGTGATGAAGCCTGAATTTAACCTTTTGACGCAGGGATGCCTGAAAGCCAGGGACGGCCATGGGCAAGCTAACCTATCTACGACCGCGACGCGGCGATATCCAACCGGTTCTGGTGCTGCTTACCTCGCACAGACTCGATTGCTTCCTCGTCTGCATCCGCTGCCTGGAGCACTACACCGACTGCTCCCGGTTCAAGCGCATCTATATCGTGGCCAACGCCTTGCCCCCGGAACACTTGGCCATGGCCAAGGGCTTCGTGGCGCGTCATCCCAACGCCGTGCTCCTGGAACGCGGGCCGCGCGGGCTTGTCCCGGCCGTGCTTGAGGCCCAAAACGAGATCTACGCCGCCCACATCGACGACGTCATCATCAAGATCGACGAAGACCTGTTCGTCACCCCGCACTGGCTCGAACACCTCCTCGACGGCTATCTCGACCACGCCGAGCGTCCCGACGTGCCGCTGGTCATGCCGCTGGTGCCCATTAGCCCGCCCGGACGCCACGTCCTCAACCGCTTCCTGCGCCTGTCCTACCCCTCCGAACGGCACATGTTCGCCGGCCCGCCCATCGAGGAAAACTGGGTTTATCACCGCTGGATGTGGGAAAAGCTTGTCCACGAGAACCTGGGCGAGGTCTACCTGCGCGACGCGCCGCCCAAATATTCCTACGTGGGCTATCTCACCATCAACTGCGTGATCTTCGATCAGCGTCTGTTGCGTCTGGTGCTGCCGTTCCCCACCACCATGGTGGCCGGCCAGACCACCACCGACGAGAAGGCCGTCAATCTGGCCCTCACCGCCGGCCACATGAAGGTGGCCGTGCTCGGCCGCAGCCTGGCCCATCACTACAGTTTTTCCAAGTGCGAGGACTACCTGCGCTCCCACATGCCCCTGGAACGGGTGTGGCGGTTCATGCAAGGCCTGCCCGACGCGCCGGTGGTCGTGCCGCGCCGCCGCTGGCCGGCCGTGCCCGGGGAGCTTAAGCTCCTCAAGGTGGGAGGCTAGCGGCCCGATCCAGTCCGCCTCGGTCCGGGAGTTGCCGGACAAGCCTTGGCAGGCTAAGGTCTTGCAAACGCGCGCGGCGCGGGAATGGTCCCGACGTCGGGCGCGTTTTGTCGTTTGCGACGGCCGCTTCACAGCGGGCGCGGGAGATGCATGGACGCGACAACCTACCCCGACCGGCAGGCCCCCTATCCGGTGGCCGGCCACGACAAGCTGGTGTTCCTGGAAAACGTGGTGAAAAACCCCAACATCCAGGTCGGACGCTACACCTATTTCGACGTCACCGGCACGCCCGGCCAGCGCGCCGAGGATTTCGAGCACCAAAACGTCCTCTACCACTTCGATTTCATCGGCGACAAACTGCGCATCGGCGCGTTTTGCGCCATCGGCAGCGGCGTGCGCTTCCTCATGAACGGCGCCAACCACGTCATGGACGGCATCTCCACCTATCCCTTCGCCATCTTCCGCCACGGCTGGGAAAAAGCCGGACTGCCGGACGGACATCGCGGCGACACCGTGGTCGGCAACGACGTCTGGCTGGGCTTCGAGTCCCTCATTCTGCCGGGCAAGCGCATCGGCGACGGGGCCGTGGTGGCGGCCGGCAGCGTGGTCACCAAGGACGTGCCGCCCTATGCCGTGGTCGGCGGCAACCCGGCCCGAATCATCCGGCATCGCTTCCCCGAAGACGTGGTCGCGCGATTGCTCGCCCTGGCCTGGTGGGACTGGCCCATCGAAAAAATCAGCCGCCACGTGGCCCTGCTCGCCGCCGGCGACGTCGACGCCCTGGAACGGGCGTAGGGGACAAGGAGAAGAGTGCCTCCGGCGGCTGGGGGCCTGAGGCCCCCAGACCCCCCATATGGGGAAAGGGTTAAGGGGGTTGGCGGCTCGCTGGCCGGGGCGCGCGGGCTTGGAAACGCACGGGAGGAGTGGGAAGGATGCGGTCTATCGGGAAGTACGCGATTCACGGGGTGCTCGGGCGTGGCGGCATGGGCGCGGTGTTTCGGGCCTCCATGCCGGTCATCGGCCGCATGGCGGCGCTCAAGCTCCTGCGCCCCAACGAGCTGACCCTGGGCCTGTGGGGCGAGGACCGGGTGCGGCGGCTTTTCCGCGACGAGGCGGCCCTGCTCGGCGGGCTACGCCACAAAAACCTCGTCGACGTCTTCGACTACGACGAGTCCGGGCCGTGGCCCTTTTTCGTCATGGAATACTACGGCGAATCCCTGGGCTCCATCATCGGCGAAACCTACCGGGTGGAGGCCAAAAGCCGCCGTCTGCCCGTGCCCCGGGCCTGCTCCTACGCCGCCCAACTCCTGGAAGGCCTGGCCCGGCTGCACTACGCCGGCATCGTCCACCGCGACGTCAAGCCCTTCAACCTGCTGGTCAGCGAAGACGACGTGCTCAAAATCACCGACCTTGGACTGTCCAAGGTGCGCGGCGAGGCCTACGGCGGCCCGTCCAACGTCAAGGTCGGCTCGCCGTACTACGCCGCCCCGGAGCAGGAGGACGACCCGGAACGCGCCGACGCCCGGTCCGATATCTATGCCGTGGGCGTGACGCTTTTTCGGATGCTCACCGGTTCCCTGCCCGAATGGGGCGAGTGGGCCGCCTCGCAGCGCGCCCCGGAACTCGGCGACGATTTCGACGGACTGTTGGCCTGCGCCCTGGCCGAGAACCCGGCCGGCCGCTTTGCCGACGCCCTGACCATGGCCGAGGCCCTGGACGCGGCTTTGGCCGCCTGGCGACGGCGCATGGACGGGGTGTGCGCCGCCTCGCCCGAGTCCCTGTGTCCGCGCTGCGTGCCGGACGGCGCGGCCGCGCCGCGTCGGGAACCGGCCTTGGTCGATGCTCGGGCCGCCCGCGCCGTCTTTGGCCTGGACGAACTCTGGCGGCCCCTGGCCTACGGGCCGGGGCGGCTTGACGACACGGGAGGCGGGATGGCGCTGGATGCGGCCACGGGACTGGCCTGGACACGCCAGGCCGCGCCCTACGCCGTGACCTGGCCGGCGGCGGCGGCCTATGTGGAAGGGCTAAACGCCGCCCGGTTCGGCGGCTTTGCCGACTGGCGGCTGCCCACCGCCCCGGAGCTCATGACGCTACTTTCCCCCGAACCCGTGGGCGAGGGCTATTGCCAGCCGGCGGCGCTGTCACAGCCCGTGCGCCGGGTTTGGAGCGCTGATCGAGCCAACTATGTTTCGGCCTGGGTGGCCGACGTGGAACTGGGCTACTTGGCCAAGGCCGATTTCTGCTGTCCGGCGGCGGTCCGGGCCGTGCGCGGGGCCTGAGGCGCTGCCGGGAACTCCACCGGGCATTGTTCCTTGGTCGGCAGCCGATGGCCGGTGAGGCGCTTGTAGAGGAATTCCTCCACCGGCTTGCCGCCGAGCTTTTCCAGCGGAATTTCGGCCCGGGCCGCGCCCCGGTGGCCGCCGGCCGAGCCGATGTCGCCGAAAAGCTTGGCCGCCATGTGGCCCATGTTGCGGCCGATGCCGTCGCCGCGAAAGACCACCACCACCATGCCCTTGACCACCGCCGCCAGCATGTTCCACGACAGGCCGTGGACCCGGGTGAAAAAATCGGCCAGCATCACCAGGATGTCCGGGCTCTCCAGCACGTCCATGTAGACGAAAAGTCCGCGCACGCCCACGAAGCGCATCTTCCGAAAAGCCTTGGAGAAAAATTTCAGCCAGCGGCGGTGGTATTCGCTGGAGATGATCTTGCGCACCAGCACCATGTCGGCGTGCTTGGTCAGCGCGCTAAAAGCCCGCACATCGGCTTCGATGAAGTGGCGCTCGAAGCTCTGGGTGTCGGTCTTGATGCCGTAGACCAGCGCCGTGGCCAGGAGCTTGCCCGGCCGGATGCGCAGCCCCCGCAGGTATTCGGCCATGATCGAGCTGACCGAGCCGTAGTCCGGCCGGATGTCGCAGTATTCGGCCGTGCAAGGCTGCTCGGGCAGGACGGGGTGGTGGTCGATGACGATGGAATAGTGCCGCCCGGCAAAGGCCGGATGGTGGTGGGGCTGGGAATCCACCATGGCGAAGCGGTTGTAGGCGGCGCACAGGCTAGGCTCGAAGGGGATCGAAGGGATGCGCAGAAACCGCATCATGGCCAGGTTGTCGGGCCGCTTGACCTCGTTGACGTGGGCGATGCCCACGGTCTCGGCCCGGTAGGCCATGATGCGCCGCAGGGCCATGGCCGAGGCCAGGGCGTCGGGGTCGGCGTTGATGAGGATCAGCCAGCGATCACCCCGGCCGATGGCCTGGTTGAGGTCGGCCCCGGCCTGGGACATGGTGCGAAATGGGCTCATGTGGCGTTTCCCTTGAGCTGCATGGGCAGTCCGGCGGCGACCAGACGCACGTCGTGGGCGGCGGCGGCCACGGCCTGGTTCAGCGCGCCCAGGGCGTCGACAAACCGGCGTGTGGCCGGGTCGGCGGCGATGGGGCCAAGGCCCGTCTCGCTGCTGACCACCACGAGCCGCGGTCCATCCGGGGCGGCATACGGGGCCAGGCCCCGGGCCAGTCGGACGCTCTGGTCCGCATCCTCGCCATGACAGGCAAAAAGCCAAAAGTCCAGGCTGTCCAGCAGCACCGTGCCGCCGTGGGCCGCTTCCCGGGCCAGGACGTCCATGGCCTCGGCCCCGGCCTCGATGACGGCCAGACCCGGGTCGCGCAGCCGTTTGTGGGCCAGGATACGCTCCCGGAAGGCGACGTCCAGGGCTTTGCCCGTGACCACCACCCGGCGCGGGGCCGGACCCTGGGCCAGGAGGCGCTCGCCCAGGGCCGATTTTCCCGAGCGCACGCCGCCCAGCACGAGCTGTATCACGCCGCGCCGCCGCAGGCCGGAGGCGTCACGCCCGAGGCTATGGCTTCGACACAGGCCAGCCCTTCGACCAGATGCATGGGCGCGAAGATTTCCAGCACCACGGTTTGGGGCGAGAGATTGCCGAACATCCAGACCAGTTCGTCGCGGCCCTCGGGCGACAGGCAGGTCAGGGTGCGGTGCAGGTGGCTGCGGCCCTTGGGCGGCCCTTCGGGGCCAAAGGGCGAATAGATGTGGAGCATCCGGGCGCGCCCCGCCAATTCCGGGTCGTCCTTGGGCAGCTCGTGGCCCATGGCCAGCATGTGCCCCAGGTCCAGGCACAGGCCGCAGCCGTTGGCCTTGGCCAGGGCCAAGGTTTCGGTCGGGGACACGGCGTCGGTGTTTTCCAGCAGCAAAGCGGCCGGATCGTAGCCGGCGGCGGCGTAGGCCGTGACGAAATCGGCCAGCCTGGCCGGGTCGGTCGGCGGGTGGAGCACGTAAGCCCAGGGCGACAGGTGAGCGGTCATGGTCAGCAGCCGTTCCATGACGGCAAAGGCGGTCTCGCCGCCCAGGGACCAGGGCAGGTCCAGGGGCAAATGGAGATGGTATTTGAGGCCGTAGGTCTTCTGGGGCAGATCGTCCGGACCGTAGGCCAGGCAGGCGTGGAGCTCCAGCAGATACAGGCCGACCTCGGGCACGGTGCGGGCCAGGCGGCGGCAATTGACCAGGGCGGTTTCGGGCCACACGCAGCTCGGCGCGGCCAGATGCCAGGAGAACGGAGACTTGCTTTTTGCGAACATTTGGAAATTCTAGGATATAAAAGTTACAGGTTAAGGCTTGAGGGTTTTGCCCTCCGGGAGTATGGAATCCGGGTTGCCGGCGCCAGGCGTCCCACGCCTGCCCGGCCAGGTTCCCGAAGTGGGTGTAGTATGCGACAATTCCGTGATTTTGTGCAGCATTTTTTTAATCCGCTGCATGTCTACTGCCGACTCAAGGACTTGGGCGTCAAAGCGCCCGCGGCCCACCGTTTCACCCGGGCCTACGAACGCCTGCTGTGGCGACACATCTGGTAGGCGTTACTTCCCGAAAAGTCCAAGCTGTTTGGCTTCCCGCACGGTGTGGGCCCGCAGGGCCAGCTGGCGCACCCCGCCCAGGGGCAGGGCGTCCAGAAAGCGCGACCGCTTGAGCATGAGCTTGCGGCCATAGAGTTCCCGGCGCAGGGCGTGGGACAGGTAGAGCCGGCTTTTGGCCCGGGTCAGCCCCACGTAAAAAAGTCGCCGTTCTTCTTCTTCGTCCATGCGTCCGGCCGGATGGCCAGGCTTGCCGCTGAGGAAATCCGATCCGGCAAAGGGCAAAAGCCCGTCTTCCAGGGCCGGCAGGAACACCGCCCCGAATTCCAGTCCCTTGGCCGCGTGGATGGACATGATCCGCACCTTCTCGGCCTTTGCCCCCACCAGCTCCAGTTCGTTCTGGGCGGCTACGTAGGCCAAAAGCCCCTGCCAGCCGCCATGGGCCTCGTAGGCCCGGCACAACTCGCGAAACGGTCCGCCTTGCCAAAAAAGCGTGTCAAAGGGCGGGATGCCCTCCAGAAAGGCGGCCAGCCCGGCCGGACCCTTTTCCAGCAGCCGTTCGGGGATGTCCGGCGGCGTGCCGGCCGTTTCCGGGGCCGGGATGCCGTAGGGCAGGCCGGCGGCGGCTAAAAGCAGCCGCACCCGGGGTTCGTTGAAAAAAGCCTCGGCCTCGGGCACCGACACCGGCAGGCCGACCCGGGACAGGGCCTGGCGTAGGGGGCCGATGAGCCCGGAAAAACGCACCAGCACGGCGATGTCGCTTGGGGAGAGGTGCTTTTCCGAAAAGTCGCGGGAAAGGGTCAGGGACGAGCCGCCGATAAGTCCGGACAGGCGTTCGGCCACCCAGTCCGCCTCGGCTGCGGCCGTGGGCGCTTCGTAGAGTTCGATGCGGCAATCGGCCTGCACCTCCGGCCCGGCTCGGGAGGTCAGGGCCGTGCGTCCCCGGAACACTCCGGCGGCCAGGGTCAGCAAAGGCGCGGCCGAGCGGAAGTTGTCGGCAAGCGCGATCACCGTGAGGTCGGGCCAAAAGGCCCCCAAGGCCTCCCGCACCCCGCCGGTTGCGCCGCGAAAGCCGTAGATGGATTGGTCCGGGTCGCCGATGGCGAAAAGGCTGGCCCGATCGCGGCCGCATACGGCGGCGATGAGCGCCAGCTGCAAGGGGGTCAGGTCCTGGACCTCGTCCACCAGCACATGGGTCCAGGCCGGGCGGGAGCGGCCCGAGGCGATGGCGGCCAGCCAGCCTTCCAGCAGATCGGTGAAATCGGACAGCCGGGCTTGGCGCTTGGCCTCGGCGTAGCGGGCGGCGTAGAGGCCCGGGCCGGCCATGCCCTGGGGCGTGAGCACGGGCGGGGCCATTTTCTCCCGGGCCAGGGACAGTTCCTGCCAGGCGCTCTTGGCCCGGGACCGGGGCAGCTCGGGGTTGGCCAGATCAAAAAGCCGCCGGGCGGAGTCTTCCGAGAGCACCACGGGTTCGTTGCCGCCGGCTTCGGCCAGGGCGGCCAGGGCCAGGGCGTGGAGGGTGTCGGCCCGGGGGATGTCGCCGCCGGCGTCGTCGCGGGCAAGCCGTTCGCGCAACTGGGCGGCGGCCCGGCGGGTGAAGGTGACGGCCAGGATCTTGTCGGCGGCCACGCCATGGGCCAGCAGTTCGCGGATGCGGGCCAAAAGCGTGTGGGTCTTGCCGGTGCCCGGACCGGCCACGGTCAGCACGTGGCGGGCGGCGGTTTGCGCGGCGCGCTTCTGGTCCGGGGTAAGCCCGCGTGGCGGCGGCGCGGCGGCTGCGGCGGCGCGGGCCAGGGACGGGGCAGGGGGAGGTTCGGCCGGGGCGTCGCCGTCCGGGCCGGCGGCGTCGGCCTCCCGGGCGGCCGGCCGGGCCATGGGCGCGCCGGCCCGGAAGCGGCCGGCCTTGAGCTCCCGGCGCTCCTCGTCGGAAAAAACGGTGATGCGGCCGTACTGGCCGTCATAGCCGGCCTGGCGCGACACCTGGCCCTGGCGCATGCGGCGCACGGCCTCGCCCAGAGCCGGATGGACCCGGCGCAGGTCTTCCACGGCCGCGTCGTGAAGGATGGCGATTTCCGTGCCGAAGCGGGCGAAAAGGGTGGTCAGGAGATTTTTGACCTTGCCGGTCTTGGGACCAACGCCCAGCACCTCGCCGGCCACCTCGTCCAGGGGAATAAGCGAGGTGAAGCCCGGCGCGCCGTCCGGACGCACCGGCGTTTCCCGGTCGGCCAGCTCAAGGACGCGGTGCAGCACGCCCAGGGTCAGCGGCTTGCCGCACTTGGGGCACAGGCAGCCCAGCGCCTTGGCCTGGGCCGGTTCCATGGCCACGCCGCAGTCCCGGTGGCCGTCGAGGTGGTATTTGCCCTCTTCCGGGAAGAATTCCACCGTGCCGGCAAAGGCTGTCTCGCCCGTCTTGCCGCGAAGGGCGTCGAAGATGCCCTGATAGGAAGCCGGGCCGGTGAAGAGGTTGCATTCCCGGCCGAGCTTTTCGCCGGAGTGGGCGTCGGAGTTGGAGATGAGCCGGATGCGGTCCAGGGCCGAGAGCGTCCAGTTCATGTCCGGGTCCGAGGACAGGCCCGTTTCCATGGCGAAAATTTCCCGAGAAAGCGAGCCGTAGCATTCTTCTATGGAATCGAAGCCGGACTTGGAGCCGAAAAGCGAAAACCAGGGCGTCCAGATATGGGCCGGCACGAGGAAACATAAGGGGTCCGTTTCCAGCGTCAGTTCGAGCAGGTGGCGGCTGTCGAGGCCCAGGATGGGCCGGCCGTCGGAGATCAGGTTGCCGACCTTGGCCAGCTTGACGTTTAAGCGCTCGGCCGCTTCGAAGCTTGGCGCGTAGAGCAGGTTGTGGACTTTGCGGACCTTGCCGCCGCGCTTGTAGATGGAGCTGATCTCGGCCGAGAGCAGAAATTTTGTCGAGCCGGCGAAGCGTGTCTCGGGCAGCCAGGGGATTTCCTTGGACAGCCCGGCCGGGTCGGTGAGATGCAGCAACCCGTCGTCGCCGGGGGTGAGTGACGCTTTTAATTCCTCCAGCCAGCCGGGGTGGGTGAAGTCGCCGGTGGCGACCACGTCCAGGCCTTTGACTTCGCCCCAGGCGGCGAGGCAGCGGGGGGTGAGGCCTTTGCTGGTGGCCCGGGAGTGGCGGGAATGGATGTGCAGGTCGGCGAGAAAGGACATGGGAGAAAGGTACAAGGATCGGCGGCCTGCGGCAAGGGGCGGCGGGGGCTGTTGCGAGCCTTTGGGGCGGCGTTTGGGTGACGCCGGTTATAACGGCGAAAGTCCGGCGCGGGCCATGGCGGCGTCGGCGACGGGCCAGGAACGGCTGTCGCCGACGGGCCAGGAGGGCCAGGGGACGCGGCTTAAGCGTCACAGCAAAGGAAACGCCATTGCCTGTTCCCTGGCCGCCAGGGACGGATGCGCCTTAGGCGCGGTTTAGAGCGTCACAAAGGAAACATCGTCGCTCTTGATGAATTGCACGGCAAAGGCGCCGTCGACGACGCAGGCTCTGAGTTGCGGCACATAGCTGGCCACATGCGCGCTTTTCAGGTGCGCATCCAGGGACTGTTGCGAGCTCCAGCGTTCAATGGTGAGGAAGGTGTCCTTGTCGATGAACGATTCGTATTGTTCGCAGCCTTCCTCGCGCGGGGCATACGTATGTTGCAGAATATTCGCGATGTTTCTGAGCCTTTCGTGAGCATTCTCCAGGATGGTCGCTTTGACGATCGCGATAATCATAGGGTTTCCTTTCGTTGTCCAATTTGGTCCAGGCCCTACCGGCATTTTCGCTGCAAAGCTCTTCCGCAGGAATGGCCTGCCGGAACATGGGGCTCCCGGAGGCGGTGTTAGCGACGGGTTTCCCCGTCGCACCATTCCTGCGCCAGGGCTTGTGCTTCGTCCGCATAGGCCTTCCTGTCCTCGGCGGTCGAAGCTTCACTGAGCTGGACGGCTCGGATGAATCGCGGCGGCTCCATGCCGTAGGCCTTCATGAAGAACGCATACTGCTCGGTCAGATATTGGTAGGCGTCTTCGCCCTGGCCTTGCGAGAAGATGAGCAGGGCTTTCTTGCCCGGAGGCAGCCGGCAGGGATCGGGGCGGCCGAAGAAGTTCGGCTTCAAAAAGGAGAACGTACGGTCGAGGAAGGTCTTAAATTGCCCGGACACGTTGTGGTAGTAGACCGGGGAGGCCATGACCAGGACATCGGCCGCATGGATGGCGTCCAGCACCTCGGTGAGATCGTCCTGCAGGGCGCAGCGTTCGAGGGTTTGCTTGCAGGCCATGCAGCCCTGGCAGCCCCTGAACCGCATCGTGTTGAGGTGGTAGGTGGAAACCTCGGCCCCCAACGACCGCGCCTTCTCCGAGAAAGCCAGGGCGATGGAGTTGGAGTTGCCTTTTTTCCTGGGGCTTCCCAAAATGGTGATGACCTTCATTTTATCCTCTTTGATGTTTAGATTTCGAAATCTTTCGAATGAAGAGCCGAAAAAAACTAGGCGTCCAAGAGCGCGCGCAAGGCTTTGACGGCTTTGTCGTCAACCCAGAACAGCATGTCTTTGCCGTCGCGTTTCATATGGATGAGGCCTGCCTGCCGCAATTCCTTGAAATGGTGAGAGACGGTGGACGGCGCAAGGCCGAGGCGCTCGGCGAATTCCCGCTGGCAATTGCTGAAGTTCTCGGCCGGACCCGTGACGACCTGGCCGGCCCAGCAGCAGGACAGGGTCTTGAAGATGCGAAGCCGATGCGGGTTGGAAAGGGCCTTGAACATGCGGGCCGCGTCTTCCAGTTCCTGCTCGCTGAGTGCTGGCGCATTATTCGACATGTTTCGAATTTTAGAGGACTCGCCCGAGGCTGTCAACAGGCTTGCCGCCGGGGGGCGGGGGCTGTCGCGGGGCAAGTTGAGGCTGATCTGGGAAAAGGTTTGTGGAAAAAGCGGATCGCCAAGGCCGGGATGGGAAAGCGCGGGGGCTACCGGCTGGTTGTGGCCTATAAACGGCCTCTTTCCAGCCGAGTGTTCTTTTTGAGCATGTTCCAAAAAAATGAAAGGACACTCTCCGCCCCAATGAAGTTGAAGCCTTGGCGAAAGCGGCCGAGGCATACATTGCCGCCGCCGACGAAATGATAGAGACGCTCAAAACGAAAGGGTCCATCGTGGAGATTTGCTGGCGTTGATCCCTGAGCTTGGCTTGCGCTTCGGCATTGCGCCCCAATCCGAAGTTGGCCATGCTCTGTTCTGGGCCTGTTTGTGGGGAGGTTTTTACGTATGAGCATCCATCTTGATGTGGCCTATGACATGGCCAAGGATATCCATGAACTGGGCGGCATGGATGACATTACAATGCGGGAGATCGAAGCCCTGTGCCTGCCGCCCAAGCGCGATATTTCCGCCTCGGAGGTCAAACGGATCAGGGAGTCGCGCCGGCTCAGCCAAGCCGTCCTGGCGGCGGTGCTCAATGTGGGGGTTTCCACCGTGCAGCAGTGGGAGATGGGGCGCAAAAAACCCAGCGGCCCCTCCATGAAGCTGCTTGATCTGTTAGATCGAAAGGGTCTGGAATGTTTGATTTGAGGGAGCCGGCAGGCAATGCCTTAGCCCGCCAATCCAACGGCAGGCCATAAGCCTCCTCTTGCCTCGTGGCGCCCAAGGCGGGCGGCGGAAAGGCGCAGCTACCCATTGACGCGACTTCCGGACGCCTTTTCCCGCTGCCGTCAGCCGTCTCCTTTTTGTCTCGCCGCCAACCGTGCCCCTTTGCGCAAAAAAAACGGGGGGACGCTTTCGCGTCCCCCCGGAGCAATCGGATCGATTGCGCGGACTGCTTATTTGGCGGAGTCGCCGGAAGCAGCGCCGTGCATCTTGATCTCGACCTTCTCGGTCAGACCTTCGTAGTACTCGCGCAGGATCACGAGGACTTCTTCACGGCCGAAGTGGTCGGGAATCTCGCCGCCCTCGGACAGCATCTTGCGCAGCTTGGTGCCGGACAGGATGACGCGGTCTTCCTTGGTGTGCGGGCAGGTGCGCAGCGAAGCCATGCCGTCGCACTTGTAGCAGTAGAAGGTCCAGTCGATCTTCAGGGGCTCGCACAGCAGCGCCTGGCCGGCCTTGGGGGCCTTGCCGTCGGCGTAGGGGATGCGATCGAAGATTTCCTGGGCTTCGAACATGCCGTAGAAGTCGCCGACGCCGGCGTGGTCACGGCCGATGATCATCTTGTTGACGCCGTAGTTCTGGCGGAAGGTGGCGTGGAGCAGGCCTTCGCGGGGACCGGCGTAACGCATGTCGAGGGGGTAGCCGCCCTGGATGACGTTTTTCTCCACGAAGTAGTACTTGCACAGGGTGTCAATGCACTTCACGCGGACTTCGGCCGGGATGTCGCCGGGCTTCAGGTTGCCGATCAGCGAGTGGATGATGACGCCGTCACAAACTTCGATGGCGATCTTGCACAGGTATTCGTGCGAGCGGTGCATGGGGTTGCGCAGCTGCAGAGCGGCGACGGTGGCCCAGCCGCGCTCGTCGAACATGGCGCGGGTTTCGGCCGGACGCAGGTACACGCCCTTGTACTTGGTCGGGTATTCGCCTTCGGACAGCACGTTGACCGGGCCGGCCAGGCAAACTTCCTTGCGCTCCATGACCATCTTGACGCCCGGATGGTCGTCAAGAGCGATCTTCCAGAACTTGTCGTCGGCGGAGTCGTCGCCGGCGCCCTTGTAGACCAGCTCGGATTCCCACTTCTTGTCGGCTTCGGTCAGCTCGTACTTCTCAGTGACCTTCATGGTGGCGTAGACTTCGCCGTTGCGCTCGAGGGTGATTTCCTCGCCCTCTTTGATGCCGGCGGCTTCGTCCTTGGTGACCGCCAGGACGACCGGGACGGGCCAGAAGGTGCCGTCGGCCAGGGTCATCTTCTCAACGGAGCTCTTCCAGTCGGCCTTGGTCATGAAGCCGTCCAGCGGCGAGAAACCGCCGATGCCGATCATGATCAGGTCGCCCTTTTCCTGGGCGGTGATCTGCACTTTCTTGAGGCCAGCGGCCTTCTTCAGTTCGGCTTCCTTGGCAGCGCCTTCCATCAAACGGATGACCAGGCCTTTGCCTCCATGCGGCGGAACCAATTTGGACATGTAAAGCCTCCTTACCGGTGATTTTGTTAAAGTTTCCGCGTTTCAACGGGGGCCGGCGATTTTCCGGAACCGGTTGTCCCCATGAATGGGGTCTTTCATACACCAGCCCCCAGGGAATACCAAGTGAAAAATGTGTCAAAGGCCACGAAAATGTCCTCGTCGGCCTCGCCCGCAGGCGGATTTTGTGTCCGGCCAGGACCCCGCGGCCGCCGCGCCGTACCCGCTGCATTGACCTTGGACACGGCTTCCATTATGACGCGGTTCGATCAATCGCGCGCTTCCGCAAAGGCACCCCCCGAATGGACACGTCTCGCATCCGAAATTTCAGCATCATTGCCCACATCGACCATGGGAAATCCACCCTGGCCGACCGCATTCTCGAACTTACCGGCGTCATCACCGCCCGGGAGATGCGCGAGCAGTATCTTGACCGCATGGACCTCGAACGCGAACGCGGCATCACCATCAAGGCCCAGACCGTCCGCATTCCTTATAAAGCGGCCGACGGCAAGGAC
>JAEZEM010000445.1 GCA_023417745.1 Pseudomonadota bacterium | reverse complement strand
CCCAGGGCGGCCAGCCGCCGGGCGAGAATGAGGGCGCGTATGGCGTGTCCGTGCTGGGTGCCGTGAACGCCGTAAAGGATGCGGGCCATGGTGTGGTGTCGCGTCTCCGATGGAAGTCTGGGGCGCTGCCGGCGGCGCGCGGCGGCCTAAGGTGGGGCAGCACTAAACGGCTAGCGGGCCGGCGTCAACAGGGGAGGGCTTGACGCGGCGGGCCGGCCCCATTATTCGTCGGCCCATACCGCAGGCCGTTCCTGCGGCGTAAGCGTTCACGTCACCCAACGCCATTCCCTCTGTCGGCGCGCCAGCGTCGGCGGCGGAGAAGGCGCGTTGGGGCACGGCCTTCTCCGTATCATGCCCCCTTGGAGAAGGTCTCACGGATCAGACGCGCGACGCTGTCGTCGCCCGCGGCGACGAACCCGCCTTTTCTTCCTCCCTCATCCTGCTTTGTCTCGTGGTATTCTTGGTTTTTTTGACCGTCAGCCTGCCTTTGCCCGTCATCCCGCTGTTTGTGCGCCAGCAGCTCGGCTACCCCGACTGGGTCGTCGGCTGCGCTGTCGGCATCCAGTTTCTGGCGACGGTGTTGACCCGTCAGGTCGCCGGCTCCATGGCCGACCGTTTGGGCGGCCATGTGGCGGTGGGGCGCGGGGCCTGCGCCTGCGCCGGGGCCGGCGCGGCCTATCTGGCCGCCGCCTGGCTGCCGGTCCCGGCCTGGGCCGGGTTGGCCGTGCTCATTGCGGGACGTCTGCTGCTCGGCATGGGCGAATCGCTGTGCATCACCGGCGTTCTGGGCTGGGGCATTGGCCTGGCTGGTCCCCATCGGTCCGGCCGGGTGATGGCCTGGGTGGGCATGGCCATTTACGGGGCCTTGGCCGCTGGCGCGCCGGTCGGTCTGGCCTTGGCCGAGGCCCATGGCCTGGGCCTGGTCAGTCTTGTGGCCGGCCTGCTCCCCCTGGCGGCCTGGGGCGTGTCCACGGCGATTGCGAGGCGGCTGCCCCAGGGAGCCAGGCCGGTGTCCTTTCGCCTGGTGCTTGGCCGCATCTGGGTTCCCGGCCTGGGGCTGGCCCTGCAAGGCGTGGGCTTTGCCGTCATCAGCGCCTTTGTTTCGCTGTTTTTCATCTCCATGGGCTGGAGCGGCGCGGGGTGGGCCCTGACGGCCTTTGGCTCGGCCTTTGTCGCGGCCCGGTTGCTCGGCGGCAGCCTGCCCGACCGGTTGGGCGGGGCCAGGGTGGCGGCCGTCTCCCTGCTGGTGTCGAGCCTTGGCCTGGGCGTCCTGGCCCTGGCCCCGCAAGCCTGGCTGGCCTGGGTCGGGGCCGGATTGACCGGTTTTGGCTGCTCGCTGGTGTTTCCGGGCCTGGGGCTTGAAGTGGTGCGGCGCAGTCCGCCCCAGGCCCGGGCCACGGCCCTTGGGGCCTACGCCGCCTTTCAGGATGTGGCCTATGGCCTAAGCGGCCCGCTGGCTGGGCTGGCAGCTGGTTATTACGGGTATCGGGCGGTCTTCTGGATCGGTCTGGCCGCCGCCCTGGGCGGGGCGGCCGTGTCCGCCGGGCTGGCCTGGCGGCGCGTCCCCGAGGCCTAGGACGGCATAACACAAACGGCCGCCGTTCCCCTGCGGGAGCGGCGGCCGCTTCATTTTCGCTATCGTCTTCCGGTTCAGTCCCTTATCACCCGCATGACCACGCCGCCCCAGCCGACCTTGTAGCGGATGCCGCGCCAGGACATGGTGTTGGTGGTAAAGGTGCGGCCAAAACACCAGGCCAACATGCAAAAGGTGGCGGCGTAGCCGCGCAGCCAGGCCAGCAGGCCGACCGGGCGCGGGGACAGGGACCGGAAACACAATCCCAGGCCGGCGAAGGCGGCCAGATACACGGCCGAGACGGCCGCGCCCGCGCCGCAGCCCAGGCCCAAGGCCCAGGCCGCGAGCATCACCACGGCGGCCACCGGCGGCGCGGACAGCAGCAGCACCGCCGCGATGGAGACGATCCAGCCGGGCGGGATGCAGAATTTCAAGTAGAGCAGCTGGCGCGTGAGCCAGTCGTCCCAGCGGGCCAGGGACACGTTTGTCAGTGGCGTATGCAGGCAGGCGGCGGCCACGGGCCAGGCGGTCACGCCAAAGGTGTGCAGGTGCGGCCCCATGGAGAAGTCGTCCACGATGTTTTGGCCCCAGAGCTTGGCCAGCCCAAACCGGTCGAAGGCCTGGCGCGACACGGCCATGGCCCCGCCCCAGGGCTGGGTGATGGCCCGGATGGGCTGGAGCAGGTGCAGGGCCAGGCAGGTGTTGGCCATGCCTATGGTGGCCGTGGCTCCGTCGCCCGGCACGATCTTGTGGAAGCCGCTGGTCATGGGCGCGTCGCCCCGGGCGATGGGGGCCACGAGGTTGGTGACGAAATGCTGGTCGGCCACGTGGGTGGAGTCGCAGAAAACGAACACCTCAGCGGTGTGAGCGGCGCGCAGGCCGGCTAAGATGTTGTGGTTTTTCTGGCCGCAGGCCTCGGCCCGGCCGGCCGTGACCACCTGAACCCGGGGATCGGCCCCGGCCACGCCAACGACGAGATCGGCGGCCGGATCGGTCGCTTCGGCCACCACGAACACGGCCAGGAAATCGGGGTAGTCCTGGTCAATGAGCGAGGCCACGGCCTCGCGCATCCCGGGCGTGTCGCCGGTGACGGGCACGATGACCGCCGCCCGGGGGCAGGACTGGGGCATGGGCTCGGGGCCGTCGCCGCCGCGCACGTGCTTGCGCCCGAGCAGAAACAGGGCGGTCAGCACCACGAGCTGGGCGGCCATGACGCCGAAAACAAATCCCACCACGTATCCTCCTGATGCGGCGTAACGCCGCAAGATCCATCTTTTTCAGACCCGTATAATAAAGAAGAGACCTTGTCGGCCTCTTCATCCGTCGCTTTGTTCGCCGTTGCCAAAAGAACCAATCCGCGCCGAAAACCCTTTGCACTTTTCCCATGCGGGGGGGCCGGGGGCCTCAGGCCCCCGGCCGCCGGCGGCCGCTTCAATAACAAATTACGGCGTTCGCACGGCGCGCAGTTCGACCTTGCTGCCGCCTTTGGTGGTGAGCACGCCGGTCAGCTCGTTGCCTTTGGCGTCGCCCTCGAAGACGTGGCCGCTGCCGTGGAGCATGTAGAGGTGGCCGTTAAAGATGGCCCCGACCACGTGGTAGACGTTGGTTTCGCCGGTCAGGGCGCTGACGACGACCTGGGCCTTGACCGCGT
>JAEZEM010000438.1 GCA_023417745.1 Pseudomonadota bacterium | reverse complement strand
ACGGCACCTGCATCTACCTGACCATGGCCGCCGTGTTCCTGGCCCAGGCCACCAACACGCCGCTGGACCTCAGCCACCAGCTCTACCTGCTCTTCATCCTGCTTTTGACCTCCAAGGGCGCGGCCGCCGTCACCGGCGGCGGCTTCATTACTCTGGCCGCCACGCTCCAGACCGTGGGCACCATCCCCGTGGCCTCGCTGACCCTGCTCCTGGGCGTCGACCGCTTCATGTCCGAAGCCCGGGCCATCACCAACCTGATCGGCAACGGCATCGCCACCCTGGTGGTCGCCAAGTGGGAAAACGCTCTGGACGAGCGCAAGCTCCAGGCTGTTTTGTCCGGCAGCGACGATGAATACGCCGACGACCCCGAGGACATGCTTATTGAGGAGGAAAGCGCCAGCCAATCCTAGGCGCGTCCAACGCCCCGGCGTAATGATCTATTTGCGGACCGTCGGCTTCAGCCGGCGGTCCTTTTGCGTTTGCCGGCATTGACAAAGGACCGAGGCGAGGCCATGTATCAGGTAGTAAGCTTTTTTGTCAGCAAGGAGCGACGTCCATGAACCCGGCGCGCGTGATGATCGTCGAAGACGAGGCGATAACGGCCATGGCCACGGGGGCCATGCTCAAGCGGCTGGGCCATCAGGTCCTGGCCGCCGTGGGCTCGGGCCAGGAGGCGCTGAGCGCCTTTCGTCGCCAGCGTCCCGATCTCGTGCTCATGGACATCCGCCTGGACGGGGAGCTTGACGGCATTGAGACCGCCAAACTCTTGCGCCGCGACAGCGACGTGCCGGTGGTGTTCGTCTCGGCCTTTGTCGATGACAGCACCCGCAACCGGGCCGCCGAGGCTCATCCCTTCGATTTTCTTCCCAAACCCCTGGATGAATACGATTTACAGGCTCTCCTCGACCGCCTGTCGTCGGTAGCCCCTCGTTGACCGATCCGGGATTGGCCGCCTACGGTCTGGACGGCGATTTCACCGCCGCCTATCTGGCCGCCCGCCGACTGGCCGATCTGGCCGAGCGCGACCCCGGGGCATTGTGTCCGGCCTGTCTGACCGCCCTGGAACGCTTGCTCGTCGCCGATCCTCATGCCCGCCGGACCCAGGCCCGCATCCTCTACCGCGACGCCGCCGAGGCGCTGGTGCATGTGCTGGCCAAGGGGCCGGCCGAGCTGGCCGCCGTTTCCAAGCAAGCCCTGGACAAGGCCCTGGCCACGCCCGGCAAGCCCCGGCTGGCCGCGGCCGAGGCCGTGGGCGCGTTGCCGCTGGCCGGCCTTGGCGGCCGTGCCGTGATCGTTCCCGAACCCGAGGCGGCCCGGGCGTCCTTTGCCGCTTTGGGCCAGGCCGCCGGAGTCCCGGCCGACGCAGCGGCCTCCCGGGCCGGGCGCAGCCTGATCCTGCCGGCCGGCCAGCCCGGCACGCTTTTGGTCGTCAAACGCCTGCGCCAGGGCGAATCCCCCCTTGGCCTGGCCCGGGAGGCGGCCTGGATGCGCGCCCTGGCCGACGAGCCCTTTCCGGTCCCCTGCCATGTGCCGACGCCGCTTGCTCACGGCGACGCGCCCTTGTGGGCCATTGCCGACGCGCCTTGCCCCCTGCCCGGCCTCGACCCGGACGGGCGCTGCCTGGCCTACCTGGCCCGGGCCGACTATTTTGCCTATCCCAACGCCCCGGCCGGACAGGGAGGACTGGCCGCCGAGGCCTTTGCCGAGGTCATGTCCCGGGCGGCCCATCTGCTTGGCTGGCTGGCCGGCCGGGGCATCGTCCACGAGGCGGCCATCCCGCTGTTCCACAACCGGGTGCAGCAGGGGCGACGCGAGGACGGGGGGCTGTATGACTGGCGGTTGCCGGGCCGGCTGGACCGCTGGCTGTTTAGCGCCCTGCATCCCAATTTCGGCCTCTCGGGCCTGCGCGACTTCGAGCATTTCGCCTCGGTCGGGGCTCGGCCGGCCCGGCTCTACCGCCAGATGGGCGACCACTTGATCAGCCTCTACCTCGTGGCCGGCAGCTATTTCCGGATGCGTGAGCCCGCGCTCCTCGGCCATGGCCCCGGCGGCGCGCCGGCCGACGCCCGCCATCTTTTCGACGAAGCCTTGCTCGCCCGGGTGGTGGCCGAAACCACGGCCCGCTACCACGAGGGCTTTGTCGGCGCGGCCCCCGGCCAAGCGCCCTTTGACGCGGCTGGTCTGGCTCGGCGCATGGTGGAGGAGATGGGCGTGGACCGCCACATGGACGAACTGCTGCGGGTGGATGACCAGACGGCCATGACCGACGCGGCGTTCCGGGAGTTTTTGATCGGGCGCGGGATGTCGCCCGAGGCGGCGGCCGGCCTGACCCGGGGCGAGGCTGATGTGGCCATCGCCACCGGCCCCCATCTCGGGGCCTTCAACGACCGCACCAGCCTGCCCGAGCTTGGCGAATGCACGGCCGCCGCCGTGGCCGCCTGTCTGGCCGCCCGCCACGAACGGGAACGGATTGCCGCCTGAGGCGGCCAGGGCGCATAACCTGCTGTTTTTAAAAATACTCTCGTATTGTTGGGGAGGCCTGGCCGCCGCCTGAAGCGGGCAGGGCAGGCGGCCAGCCGTTTGACAAGACGTTCGTATTGTTTACGGAGCGGGATCGCGCCGCCCTCTAGGCCGCGCTGTCGCCCTGGCCCCGGCGTTCCCACAGACGCAGTTCGCGCATCTTCTTGCGGCGCTCGCGTTGCAGGGCCTTGCACACCAACGGCATGTCCCTGGCGTAACCCCACTTGGCCCGGTATTCGTCCGGGGTGAGTCCGTACTTGGCCAGATGCTTGCGGGTGAGGATCTTAAACGGCTT
>JAEZEM010000410.1 GCA_023417745.1 Pseudomonadota bacterium | reverse complement strand
GCCTTTTTTGAGCCAGCCGAAATGGAGCTTGAGGTCCAGGGCGGCCTCGCGAAGGCCCTTGAAGTCGATTTTCTTGCGGCGTTCGGCCAGGGGCGGCGGGCCGGCGGCCGGCTTGTGGGGGGCGTAGGCGTCGAGATCCAGCCGGTCCACGGTGAGCTCCCACTTGCCCCGGGCCGGATCGAACCGTTCGAAGCTGCCCTGGCCGGTCAGGCGGGTCTCGTCGCAGCTGGCGGCCAGTTTCGAGACGACCACGATTTTTTCCTCCACCGCGCCGGCCACGGCCAGGGAGGCCTTGGTCAGAAGCGTGGCCGGGGCTTCGGCCGGCAGGGAAAAGCCCAGGGCCGGCAGCACTTGGCGCGGCGAAAATGGGCCCGTCTCCAGGCTGAACTGCACCGGCGCGGCCTCGCCGCCCTTGCGCCAGACCCGGGCCGTGGCCGAGGCCCCGGCAAAGCCCAGGGCCAAATCGCCCAGGGAAAACGCGCCGCCGGAATCGGCCGCCACCGGTCCGGCCAGGGTCAGCCGGGACTCGCCGCCGCCGGACAGCCGGGCCAGGGCCGAAGCCTCGAATTTGCCCTGGAAGGCCTCGCGCAGCCGGCCCTCGCGGTCCAGGGCCAGAGGGCCGGCCAGGGTGGCGCGCAGGTCGCGCAGATTCGCCCCGTCCGGACCGCCGTCGAAGGACGCGGCGGCCAGGGAACCGCTGGCCTCGCCCTCGATGCCCTCGGCCCCGTCCAGGCCCTTGAAGGTCAGGTTGATTTTGGGTGCGGCCAGGGTTTGGCGGGAGCCGGCCCGGCCCAGGGCCAGCCGGGGCGATTCGGCCTCCACGGCCGCGCCGACCGCGCCAAGCCGGCCCTTGGGGCCGCCGGCCGCTTCCAGGCCGATTTTGGCGGCAATGGGGCCGGACAGGCCCGATTTGGGGAGCATCTTGCCGGCTTCGGCCCCGGTCAGCTGCAAGGCCCCGGTCAGGCGGCCCGAGGTGTGGCGCTCCAGGGAACCGGAGAGCCGCCCGCCCCAGGCCTCGGCGGTTTCTACGGCGGCGCTCACCCCTTTTTCGCCCAGGGAAAGGTCGAGGACGGCGTTTTTAAGCTCCAGCCCCCGGCCCGAAACCTGCTCCAGGCGCAGCCGGCCCTTGGCCCGGGGCAGGGAGGCGGTCGGCCCGGCCTGGCTCGCCTGGCTCGCCTGGCCCGCTTGGGCCGCTTGGGCCGGTTGTCCGGCCGGACCGGCCAGGCCGGACAACCGGTCGAGGTCCAGGTGATCCACGGCGAGATCGAAGCCCAGGCCCGGCCCGCCGCCCGGGGCGGAGCCGAGCTGGCCGCGAAGGATCAGTCCTCCGGCCTTGGCCTCCAGGCCCGAAAGCTGCCATTTACCCGAGGGCTCGGCCAAAAGTGTGAGCTGGCCTTTGGCCGCCACCGGCCCGGCCGGCAGACTGCCCAGGCCAAGGGCCTTGGCCGCGGCCGCCGCGTCGGGGCTGACAAGCGTCCAGGAGCCGGCCGCGCCCGTGGCGTCCAGACGGCCGGAAAAGCGGCTGGTGAGCCCCAGGGGTTCCAGGGCGGCCTGGATGTCGTAGCCCGGGCCGCCGTCCGGGCCGCCGGTCGGCGAAAGCCTGGCGTCGAGGCTGGCCACCTGGCCGCCGGGCAGCACGGCCGTGGCCGGCCCCAGGCGCACGAGCCCGGGTGCGCCGCGCAGGGTGGCGGCCGCTTCGCTGAGGGTCAGGCCGTCGACGACGCAACGGGAGCACGCGATGCGCGCGTCAAGATCAAGGCCGAAGATCCACGGCCCGGGCACGGGCCAGCCGCCCCCGCCGCCAAGGCCCAGGGCGTCGAAATCGACGTCCTCGGCCATGAACTGCCCGGACAGGGCCAGCCGGTCGCCGGGAACGAGCAGGGCCGCGCCGTGCATCGTGCCTCGGGGCAGGCGGGCCGTGAGATCGGTCAGGTGCAGGCCGTCCTGGTCTCCGGCCAGGGTCAGGTCGGCCGTGAGGCGATTGGGCAGGGGAGCGGTCAGGGCCGAGGCGGGCGGATCGGCCGGGGACGTCGCCGAGGCTTGGGGCTGCTCCGGGGCGGCCACCAGGCTTTCCGGGCCTCCAGGCTTGGCCAAGCCCAATATGGCCCGCCAGCCGCCGAGCAGGTCGGCGTCCAGCGTCAGCTTGCCGGCCAGGCGCGGCGCGCCGGGCAGGTCGGAGACCCCGGCCGTGCCGGTGAGCCGCGCCCCGTCGGCCCGGGCGTCGATGTCGGACAGGGTCAGCGCGGCGGCGGCCGCGTCGTAATCCAGGGTCAGCCGCGAGACCAGCCGGGTCGGCACGGCCCCGCCCGGGACCAGGGGCGCGTCGATCAAAAGCCCGGTCTCCACCCGCACGCCGTGCAGCCCAAGCCGGCCGGAGCCGGGATCAAAGGAGGCCCGGCCCTGGAGATGGCACTGGAGCTGGCCGCCCGGCGCCAGGCCCATGGCCTCGAAGCTGGCCGCGAAATCAAAGGGCTGGCCCAGACCCGTGCGCAGTCGCGCGCCGGTGACGGAAAGGACCTTGCCCGTGGCCGCGTCGTCATAGCGCACGGCGACGTTGTCCAGGCGCACGGCCCGAGGCTGGGGCACGACGGTCCAGCCTGAGCCGGCCTGGGCGTCCTGGGGCGCGGCCAGGTCGTCCCAGTTGGTCCGGCCGTCGGCGGCCCGGACCAGGTGCACGGTCACGTCCTGTGCCCGCACCGAGCCCGGCGAGATGACCTTGGCCAACAGCGGGGCCATGCGGATGGTCATCTCCACCTTGCGGGCGGCGAACATGGGGCCGTCGCCGAAGCCCGGAGCCTGGGCCACGGCCACCGGTCCCATGGAAAGCCCAAGCCAGGGGGTCAAGGTGATGGAGACTTCGCCGGACAGCACGGTGTCCCGGCCCAGGGCGTCGGTGAGGGCTTTTTGGGCCATTTCCCGCAGCCGCTCGGGGCCGATGATCTGCTTGGCCAGGGGCGGCAGGGCCAAGCCTAGGACGAGCAAGGCTCCGGCCAGGGCGGCGGCCAGTTTGAGCAGGCGGCGCTTGGCCGGCGGGGCGACGGGGTTGTCCATAGGGCGAAAAGCGGGAGTTCCTACAGCGTGACGTTTAGGCCCGTGCGGCCGGGCAGGCCGCGCTGGGCTTCCACGGTCAGGCGGCGGCCGTTTTTGACGGCCAGCAGAAACGACGCGCCGTTGGTGACGTCGTTGACTTCGACCTTCCAGCCGCGCGACGTGACGTCCTTGGCGTAAAAGGCGCTGACCTCGGCCGGGCTGGCCCCGGTTTCGAAGATGACCGTGGCTGCCTTGGGAAAGCGGATCACGCGCTTGAACTCGGCTCCCGGGAACACCCCGGCCTCGTTGCCGAGCACGGCCCGAAAGTCGTCCTGGGCGGCCGCCGAGACGGCAATCAGGGCGAAACAGCAGGCAAAAACAAGCCGGCGCGCCCAAACGGTCCTGGCCACGGCCAACCTCCTTTGGAATCGGGCTTCCTTGTGCTACGAGAGCGGCCCGAAGTCAAAGGCGGCCGGGGTTGCCGTTTTGGCCGATCCGTGAAAAAAAGCGCCGAGAACTTTTCAGCAAGGAA
>JAEZEM010000457.1 GCA_023417745.1 Pseudomonadota bacterium | reverse complement strand
ATCGTCATCGGCGCGGTGGTCATCGCCAACGGCACCGTGCGCGAACTCATCCGGGCCGAGCGGGAAAAGGCCACCCTGGACGCCTCGCTGACCCAGTCGAGCAAGATGGCCGCCCTGGGCAAGCTGGCCGCCGGCGTGGCCCACGAGGTCAACAATCCGCTGGCCATCATCATGGAAAAAGCCGGCTGGATGCGCGACCTCCTAAGCGAGGAGGACATCAAGGCCTCCCCCAATTTCCAGGAATTCGCCGACGCCGTGGCCAAGATCGAATTCCACGTGCGCCGGGCCAAGGACGTCACCCACCGGCTGCTCGGCTTTGCCCGCCGCATGGAGCCCACCCAGGAGAACCTCGACGTCAACCTGCTTCTGGAACAGACCCGGTCGTTTCTGGACAACGAGGCCAACTTCCGGGGCATCGCCTTTGTGCGCGATTACCAGAGCGACCTGCCTCACATCGAATCCGACGCCTCCCAGCTCCAACAGGTCTTTCTCAACATCCTCGACAACGCCATCGACGCCATCGACAAAAACGGCTCCATCACCATCGCCACGCGCAAGCTGCCCGACACGCCGGAGGTGGAAATCGCCATCGCCGACACCGGCAACGGCATCCCGCGCGAAACCCTGGAGAAGATCTTCGATCCCTTCTTTACGACCAAAAAGGTCGGCGAAGGCACCGGCCTTGGGCTGACCATCAGCTACAGCATCATCGAAAAGCTGGGCGGGCGCATTCAGGTCGTCAGCGAAGAAGGCAAGGGCACCACCTTCCGCATCACCCTGCCCGTGGCGGTCTGAGTCTTGCGCCCCGCAGGACCGGGAGCCTGGGCCGCGACGAATGCGGCCCAGGCTCCCGGCCAGACCGCCCCGGACCGCGACGCCAAACGGCATATTGCCCCGAAAAACCGAAACCGACCGGATCACCCATGCAACAGACAGGCAGCCCGACGCCGGGGTCGCGACACCCGGACGCCTGGAGAGAGGTACTGATGGGACTTCGCGTCTTGGCCGTGGATGACGAGGCCGACTTCATCGAGACCCTGGTCAAACGGTTCACCTACCGCCAGATTCCCGTGACCGCCGCCGGCAACGGTCCCGACGCCCTGGCGCTGCTGGAACGCGAACCCTTTGACGTGGTCATCCTGGACATGCGCATGCCCGGCATGGACGGGCTGGCCGTGCTCCAGGAAATCAAGAAGCGCCACCCCTTGGTCGAGGTCATCATCCTCACCGGCCACGCCTCAGTGGAATCCGGGATGCAGGGCATGTCCCTTGGGGCCTACGACTACGTGCTCAAACCCGTGGATTTCGGGGAATTGCTGGAAAAGGCCAAAAAGGCCTATGAACGCAAAAAGCTCAATGAATCCCGGGCCGACGCCTGATACCGGGGGGCTGCTGCCCGGGGACCACACGCCGCCCTTGTGGCCCCATACCCTGCTCGCCCCGGGGCTGGCCGGCGCGGCCGTGCTCTCGGCCCTGGTCGCCCCGCCCCTGGTCGGCGTGGGGCTGGCCCTTTTCGCCGGCGCCATCTGCATCGGCTCGGCGCTGACCCTGGCCCGGCGCGTGCGGCGCGGCGAACGCGAGCTTCACGAGCTCGACGTCAGGCTCCTGCACTCCCAAAAGCTCGCCGCCATCGGCGAACTGTCCTCGGGCATCGCCCACGAGATCAACAACCCGCTCGCCATCATCACTCAGGAAATCGACCTGGCCCGGGAACTCTATGGCGACAGCGCCTGCCCGGCCCCGGACGATCTGGTCGAGATCAAGGATTGCCTGGATCAGGTCGGCAAGCAGGTGGCCCGCTGCCGCCAGATCACCCACAAGCTCCTCAATTTCGCCCGCAAGATGGAACCCGTACTCCAGGAGGAAGCCCTGGAGCAGGTCATCGAGGACATGGCCGTTTTGGTCGAACGCGAGGCCGCCGGACGCGGCGTGGCCATCCGGCGCGACTACGACCAGTCCCTGCCGCCCGTGCGCACCGACGTGCCGCTGTTGCGCCAGGTCATCCTCAACCTGCTCACCAACGCCATGCACGCCACCCCCGAAGGCGGAACCATCACCCTGGCCACCAGCCGTCAGGGCGGCCGGGCCGTTATCGAGGTGCGCGACACCGGCTGCGGCATTCCCCCGGAAAACCTGCCCAAGGTCTTCGATCCCTTTTTCACCACCAAGGACCCCGGCAAGGGCACGGGCCTTGGCCTATCCCTGTCCCACGGCATCGTCGCCCGCCTGGGCGGCAACCTCACGGCCCAAAGCAGCCTTGGCAAAGGCTCGGTCTTCACCGTCAGCCTCCCCCTGTAATCAACGCCCAATTCGCCCCGGAGAAGCCCATGGCCGACCCCATCCGCGTCCTTATTGTCGACGACGAGGAACGGTTCCGCGAAACCCTGGCCAAGCTGCTTGGCCGCCACGGCTTTGTCGTGCGCGAGGCCGGCAGCGGCCCGATCGCCCTGGAGCTTTTGGGGCAAGCCCCCTGCGACGTCATCGTGCTGGACGTCAAAATGCCCGGCATGACCGGGGCCGACGCCTTGCCGCTGTTGCGCGCCGCCTGCCCCGAGGCCGAGGTGCTGGTGCTCACCGGCCACGCTTCGGTGGACATCGCCTCGACCATGATTGCCGGAGGCGCGGCCGATTACCTGCTCAAACCCTGCCCCACCGAGGAGCTCGAAGGGGCCATCCGCGCCGTCTACGACCGCCGGCAAGCCACCCGGCCCCGCTGACGGGAACGCGAGGGGCCAACGCCCCAGGCGTGGGGCCAGGGAGCGGCCCGCGCCGCGCTGGCGAGGCCTAGGGGCGACGCGGCGCGCCTGGGCCTGGCACACCGCCTTGCCGCCCCGGCGGTTCCCCGCCTGACCCACCAGAACCACCCACCGCCCGGTCGCCCGGCTTGCTACGGCAAACCAGGGGCCGGGCGGTTGGTCGTTTGGGCCATACCGTCGGTCCACGCCATGCCGTCGGTCTCGAATGACGCCTGCCCCATTTGGCGGCCGGCCTCCTGCCTTGTGTCGTCCGAAGCGCCAGTCCCTGTTTCGTGGCCGGCCGTCCCTGCGCCAGGGAGCATCCCGAACCGCCGGGGCCGTACTCGGAGCCGACGTGAGGCCAGACCTGCGCCAGGCGGCGACCTCGTGAAGAAACCGCAACAAGTGGCGCGAGCCGCGCGTCGCGGCGACCTCTCAGGCCTGGGCTGTCCCGCTCCCGCGCCTCCTGAAGGCTGCCATCTCAGGCCGGGCAAGGGCGCGCGCCGCCTCGCGACAACATCCCTTGACCGTCAACATTTGCTGACAAAGACCGTATGAAATAAAATCTCAATGTTTCCTAGATATTAACCACTAAGCCCAGACTTGCGACAAGTTTTGTTGCTCCAGCCCCCGTCGTCGGGCCAAGCCCAACCGCCTCGCCTTATCCAGATAAATCAATCAAAAACGATACTTTATAGACAAAAACACAAGTTGGACCAGCCCTTGCTTTGGAGGCGGTCAGGTTACGCGGCCGCAACTAACGCGCCGCGACCCTGCCCAACCAACAACTCCTCAAAGCGAGGCAATGATGAAAAAGCTGTTGATCCTTGGCTCGGGCGCCGGCGGCGTCATGGTGGCCACCCAGCTCCGCAAGAAACTTGATCCCCGGGAATGGAAGATCACCATCATCGACCGCACCTGGCAGCACCACTATCAGCCGGGCTGGCTCTTCGTGCCGTTCGGCATCTACGACATCAAGGACTGCATCAAGCCGCAGACCGATTTCATTCCCTCGGGCGTCGACTTCGTCCAGGACGAGATCACCAACGTCGATCCGGTCAAGAAGGTCGTCACCTGCAAGGGCGGCTCGCACTCCTACGACTGGATCGTGGTCGCCACCGGCTGCCGCATCATGCCCGACGAGATCGACGGCATGCTCGACGGCTGGGGACAGGACGTCCACAACTTCTACACCCCGGACGGCTCCATCGCCCTGGCCAAAAAGCTCAAGCACTTCAAAAAAGGCAAGCTCGTGCTCAACATCGCCGAGATGCCTATCAAGTGCCCGGTGGCGCCCTTGGAGTTCGTCTTTTTGGCCGACTGGTTCTTCATGACCCAGGACAGCCGCTGCAACATCGAGATCGAACTGGTCACCCCGCTGACCGGCGCCTTCACCAAGCCCGTGGCCGCCGAGATCCTGGGCCGGATGTGCGAAGAGAAAAACATCAAGATCGTGCCCAACTTCGAGATCGCCCAGGTCAACGCCGACAAGAAGACCATCGAGTCCCACAAGGGCGAGGAACTCGATTACGACCTGCTCGTCTCCATCCCGCCCAACTTCGGCTCCCAGGTCGTCATCGACAGCGACATCGGCGATCCCATGGGCTACATGGACACCGACCACCA
>JAEZEM010000299.1 GCA_023417745.1 Pseudomonadota bacterium | reverse complement strand
CTTCAATACGCACCAGCCCCAATTCCGCCAGCCGGCGCACCAGGGACAGCGTGCCCGGGCCGAGCTTCGCCTTGAGTTCGGACAGGGCAAGGGGACCGGCGTCGCACAGGGCGTCGAGGACCGCCACCTGTTTGGCCGCGCCGGGCCGCACCGGCCAGGGCGGCGAGACGGTAAGGGAGCATAGCGGATCGCTCTCTCCGGCTTCCAGGCGGCAGGCCATGGTCCCGTTCCGCCAAACGGGCACGAGGTCCAGGCGCTCGGCCGGGGACTTGCGCCACAGGGAGGTTGCGGTCAGGGCCTTGGGCAGGCCGGCGGCGCGGCAGGCGAAGACCACCTTGGCCGAGCGCAGCCCGCGCGGCAGGATGGCCCCGAGGATACGGCCGACCGTGGCCATGTGGCGGCCGGCCAGGGAGGCGGCCAGTTCCAGGTAGCCGGCATCGCAAAGCGGCGCGCGTTCCAGGGGCCACAGGGCCGGGCGCAGGGTCACGCCAGGGGGCGGGGCAACGCCGCAAGCAGCCACCACGCCCACGCGCAGCGTCCGGCCCACCGGAACCAGCAGGCGCAGACCGGCTGGAAAGTCGGTCAGGGCAAACCCGTCCGGCACGGCGTAGGTCAGCACGCTAAAAGGCGGGGTGGTCAGGGCGACGGCCAGGGCGTCGTTCATGGCATGACAAAAAAATCGCCCGGCAGGCTTACGCCCCCGGGCGACAAAAAGGCGCGGACAAGGGCGGCGGGCCTAGTTGCCAAACGGCAACAGCTCACGCAGGCGAGGCACCAGGGACTCGCGCAGGACCTCATCGTGCAGGGCGAAGTAGATGTTGGCGGTGAGGTAGTCGACCCAATCGCCGGCGTCGAAGCGCTGGCCCTGAATCTTGACGGCGAGCAGCCGGTTGTTGCCGGCCAAGCCCTTGAGGGCGTCGGTGAGCTGAATCTCGCCGCCATGGCCCGGAGTGACCTTCTCCAGGTGATAGAAGATGTCCGGGAACAGCACATAGCGGCCGACGATGGCCAAACGCGACGGGGCTTCGTTGACCTTGGGCTTTTCCACCAGATCGCGCACCCGGTACATGCCCGGGGCGAATTCCTCGCCGTCGATGATGCCGTAGCGCGAAACCATGTGCGGCGGCACTTCCATGACGCCGATGACCGGCATGTGCTCGGTCATGGCCACGGTCAAGAGCTGCTTGATGCCGGGTTCCATGCTGAACATGAGGTCGTCGCCGACCATGACGGCAAAGGGATCGTTCTTGCAGACCTCGCGGGCGCACAGCACGGCGTGGCCCAGGCCCAGCTGCTTTTTCTGGCGAACGGAAATGATGTTGACCATCTCCGCCACTTCCCGGACCATCTTGAGCATCTCGGTCTTGTTGGTGCGGGTGAGCAGATCCTCTAACGTGAGGTTGTAGTCGAAGTGGTCTTCAATGATGGTCTTGTTACGGTTGGTGACGAACACCACATCCTGAAGGCCCGAGGCTTGCGCTTCCTCGACCACGTACTGCACGACGGGTTTGTTGTAGACGGGCAGCATCTCCTTAGGGATGTTCTTCGTGGCCGGCAAGGACCGCGTACCCCATCCGGCGACAGGAATGACCACCTTCTTGATTTCCATGCTCTTCTCCTTGAATGCGCGCACTGCCCGGGTATTTTCTCGGAGGCGGCGGCCCGCGCAAACGCGCCGGCCCTCCGGATGATGACCTCTCCGCCGAGGCCGTGCCTCTCCCCTTTGGGACGGCCGGCATCGCCTCGCGAAGTTAATTCCTTTAGATAAACAAGTCCAGCCCCAAAAGGGAGTTCCAGGCCTCTCCAGACTAGGCCAGCGCCTTGTCCACCACGTCGGCCAGGCCGTCGCAAAGCGACTCGACCAGGGCCGCGTCCTCGGCCTCGACCATGACCCGGGCCAGGGATTCGGTGCCGGAGTAGCGCAACAGCACCCGGCCCCGACCGGCAAGGGCCGCCTCGGCCTCCTTGACCGCGCGTTCGATGGCCGGCGTTTCGCTGAAAGGCGCTTTGCGGGCCACGGGAACGTTGACGAGTTTCTGGGGAAACGGAGAAAGCAGCGTGGCCAGTTCCGAGAGCGGCTTGCCCTTGCGCACCATGATCTTCATGAGCTGCAAGGCGGCCAGGGTGCCGTCGCCGGTGGTGCTGTGATTGAGGAAAATGAGGTGTCCCGACTGCTCGCCGCCAAACACCGCGCCCTGCGCCCGCATGGCCTCGACCACGTAGCGGTCGCCCACGGGAGTGCGCAGCAGTCGGCCGTTGTGCTCCTTCATGAAGACTTCGAGCGCCATGTTGCTCATGACCGTGGCCACGAGCAGGTTGCCCGGCAAGGCCCCCCGCTCCAGGAAATCCAGGGCGCAGATGGCCATGATCTGGTCGCCGTCGAGGATTCTCCCCTTTTCGTCGGCCACGATGACCCGGTCGGCGTCGCCGTCCAGGGCAATGCCGATGTCGGCCTCGGCCTCGGTGACCATGCGGGCCACCTGCTGGGGAAAAAGCGAACCAACCCGCTGGTTGATGTTGGAGCCGTCGGGATCGACGCCGATCTTGATGACCTCGGCCCCGAGTTCCTCGAAGACCTGGGGGGCCACCCGGTAGGCCGCGCCGTGGGCGCAGTCCAGGACGATCTTGAGACCCTCGAAATTGACGTCCAGGGGGATGGAATTTTTGAGAAACACGTTGTAACGGCCGGGGCTGTCCTCCAGCTTGAAGGCCCGGCCCACATGGTCGGGATCGGGCAATTGCCAGTTCTGGGCATAGCCCTCGACCCGGGCGGCGATCTCGGCTTCCACGGCGTCGGGGAGCTTAAAGCCCATGTGGTCGAAAAACTTGATGCCGTTGTCGCAGGCCGGGTTGTGGGAGGCCGAGATCACCACGCCCACGTCGGCCCGCATGTCCCGGGTGAGAAACGAGATCGCCGGCGTCGGCAGCGGCCCGGTCAAGAAGACGTCCATGCCGGCGGCGCAAAAACCCGAGGACAGGGCGTATTCAAAAATGTAGCCGGAGCGACGGGTATCCTTGCCGATGAGCACCTTGTGGCGGCGGCCGCCGTTTCGAAAGTGCAGGCCGGCCGACAAGGCCAGACGCATGACCACGTCCGGGGTCATGGGATAGCAGTTGACCCGTCCGCGCAGTCCGTCGGTGCCGAAAAGCTTTTTGTCCATTCCTAGATTCGGCCGGATCACGCCGGCCTCATTTGACGGTGAGGGAAACCTTGTCGGGCTTGGCTTCAATGAGCTCGCAGCCCTGGGGCATCTTGACCCGATAAGAGGCCTCGTACTTGCCCGGCTGGATGTCCGGGGCCAATTCCAAGGCGGCCTCGACCAGACCCGGAAAATCCTTGTCGCCGATGATGGCCGCCGGCCCCTTGACCCGCAGCGTGACCGCCTGGGGCGAGACGTCGGCGTCGCGGCCCTTGGGCTTTTTGATGGAAAGCGGCGCGCGCAGCGTGATTTCCGACTCCTTGGCGGCAAAGCCCATGACCACCTGCACCGCCGGCGGCGAGGCGTCCAGGTCTTCGGGCAGGTCCAAGGGCACCCGTTCGTCGTAGCGTGCCGGGATCGGCTGGGGCACGGCGATGGGCTGCGTGCGTATCTCGCTGACCTTGTCGAGCTTTCCGGCCGGCCCGGACAGGCGCACCGATTCGGGCACGGCCCGCACCGCCGACATGGAATAGCCGTCGGGCAGCGAGGATCGCAGCATCACCTTGACCGGCACGGTCTTGCTGGCCCGACGTTCCACATCCAGCTCAAGCCTGGCCGGACGTATTTCCACGGCCTCGTAGACTTTGGGCAAAACGATGTTCTTGGTCTCGAAAAGGACAATGTTGCGTCCCGGCACGATCTTGGCCAGGTTAAGATTGTAGACGAGCTGGGTTTCGTCGAGCTTGCGGGCCACGCCTCTTGGCCCGCGCACCAGCACGTCCACAGCTCCCAACATGCCGGACTTGATGTAGAGATCCTCGGGCAACCCCGTCATCTCCACCCGCATGGGCATCCAGGCGTCGACTTTTTCCCGGCCTGTGACCAGATACCAGCAAAAAAGCGACAAGGCCAGAGCCAGGGCCAGGTATTGCCAGTTCGATTTCATGGGCGTTTGGCCGTGAGGTTCCACAGCATGTTTTTGAGCGTCAACTCGTCCACCGGAGAAATGAGCTTGCCGCCCTCGGCCACCGACACCACGCCCCGCTCTTCGGAGACCACCACGGCCAAGGCGTCGGTCTCCTCGGTGATGCCCAGGGCCGCTCGATGGCGGGTGCCCAGAGCCGCGTCCAGGGGCACGCCGGCGATAAGCGGCAGGATGCAGCCGGCGGCGGCCACGGTTTCGCCCTGGATGATGACCGCTCCGTCATGGAGCGGCGTGTCCGGGAAAAAGATGGTGCCAAGCAGTTCGCGGCTCGGTCTGGCCATGAGTTCCACCCCCCGCTGCACGTAGTCGCCAAGGGGCACCAGACGCTCGAACACAATAAGCGCCCCGGTGCGCGAGCGGGCCATCTGGAACACGGCCAGGACAATGGCGCCAAGAGCCGCCTCGGACACCTCCTCCCGACGTCTGGCGCGGAAAAAACCGCGCGTGCCCACCGACGACAGCCCCTTGCGGATGTCCGCCTGAAACAGAATGATGATGACCAGGAAGATGGAGCCGAGAAAATTGGTCAGAAGCCAATGCAGGGTGTTGAGGCCAAACAGATCGGAAAGGTAGTAAACGACAAGAATGAGAAGAAAACCATGGAGCACGGTAGCGGCCCGAGTGCCGCGGACGAGGAGCAACGCCTGATAGAAGACGAAGGTGACGGCCGCGATGTCGAGAAGATCGCGCCAGGACAGGTGGAAGTTGTCGAAGAAGCTTCCCATGACGGCGGTGGTCCTGTGGCGAAAAGCCGGCTCAGCCGGCCAGGGCGGCGGCCAGGCGCAGGGCTTGTTTGACGGCGGCGACGTCGTGGACGCGGTGCAGGCGCGCTCCGCGCTCGGCGCCCAGGGCCGAGGCCACGGCCGTGGCTAAGACACGTTCCCCAACGGGCAGGCCAAGGAGCGCGCCGAAAAACGACTTGTTGGACAGTCCAAGATAGACCGGCCGACCCAAGGCCGTGAATCGGCCAAGATGACGTAAAATCTCCAGATTGTGCTCCGGGAGCTTGCCGAAACCGATGCCGGGATCGAGAACCACGTGCTCCTCGGGCAGGCCGGCCCGGGTCAGGCGCGTGAGCCCCTGTTCGAAATAGGCGAGAATCTCGCCGATCACGTCGTCGTAACGCGGGTCGCGCTGCATGACGTCGGGCCGGCCTTTCGTGTGCATGAGCACGTAGCCGGGCTTGCGCTGCGCCACGACGTCGAGCAGCGCCGGATCAAAGGCCAATCCCGACACGTCGTTGACCGCGCAGGCTCCGGCGGCCAGGGCGGCGGCGGCGCAGCCGGCCCGGTAGGTGTCCACGGAAATCGGCATATCCGGGAGGGCTCGGGCAAGCTCAGCGATGACCGGCACGACCCGCGCAATCTCTTCGGCGTCGGCCACGGGCGCGGCTCCGGGGCGGGTAGACTCGCCGCCGACGTCAAGCATGTCGGCCCCTTCCCCGGCCAGACGCAGGGCATGGGCGACGGCGGCCGCCACATCGCCGTGGCGGCCGCCGTCGTAGAAGGAGTCGGGCGTGGCGTTGACGATGCCGACGACGCGGTCCCGGGAGCAATCCAGGGTCCGCCCGCCGCCCAGCCGCCAAATCGAAGCCATGTCCTGCTCCATGGATTTGCGCAAGTCGTTCATGGGCGCGGTGGAACGCATCTGTCGCAGCGTGCGCGGCCGCACCGGCCAAGCCGCTGGCGCGGAGCTACTTCGGGTCCTTGCCCTGGTCAGGCCTGGCCGCGGCGGCGTCCGAGGAACCCTCGGGATGCTGGCCGTCGTCGGGCTCCAGGGTGAACTCGTCGCCTGCCCCCGGGGCGGCCTCAGTCGCCGTCGCCTGGGCGGCGGCGGCTCCAGAAGCGGTTTCGGGCCCGCTCGCCGGCGAGGCGACGGCGGAAGCCCCGGCCGCCCCGCCCGGAGTCCCGGTCGGGGCTTCCAGCGGGGGGAGTTGCTCACCCCGCAGCAGCACGTCGATGTCGGCTCCGGAGATGGTTTCGCGTTCCAGCAGCGCCTTGGCCACGGCTTCCAGGGCCTCGGGTTCGTTTTCGAGGATGTTTCTGGCCCGGCGGTAAGCCGATTCCACGATCTTGCGCACCTCGGCGTCGATCTGGCGCGAGGTTTCCTCGCTGAAGTTGCGGTGGTGCACCAGATCCTTGCCAAGGAAGATCTCGTTTTCGTTCTCGCCGTAGGACAGCGGCCCCAGCACTTCGCTCATGCCCCAGGAACAGACCATTTTGCGGGCCATGTTGGTGGCCCGTTCGATGTCGTTGCCGGCCCCGGTGGTCAGCTGGTTGAGCACGAGTTCCTCGGCCACCCGGCCGCCCATGAGCACGGCCAGATTGTTTTGCAGGAAGTCGCGGGAATAGTTGTGTCGGTCGTCGACGGGCAGCTGCATGGTGATGCCCAGGGCCATGCCTCGCGGGATGATGGAGACCTTATGGATGGGGTCGGTGCCGGGCAGCTTCTTGGCGACCAGGGCGTGACCGGCCTCGTGGTAGGCGGTGGTGCGCTTCTCGTCGTCGGTGAGGATGAGGCTGCGGCGTTCCTTGCCCATGAGCACCTTGTCCTTGGCGTGCTCGAAGTCGGCCATGTCCACCCGGTCCTTGTTGATCTTGGCCGCTTGCAAGGCGGCCTCGTTGACCAGGTTTTCCAGGTCCGCGCCGGAAAAACCGGGAGTGCCCCGAGCCAGGACCTCAAGGTCGACGTCCGGGGACAGGGGCGAACGGCGGGTGTGGACTTCGAGGATGCGCCGACGGCCGCGCACGTCCGGGGTGGGCACCACAACCTGACGGTCGAAGCGGCCGGGCCGCAGCAAGGCCGGGTCCAGAACGTCGGGACGGTTGGTGGCGGCGATGAGGATGACGCCTTCGTTGGATTCGAAGCCGTCCATCTCGACCAGAAGCTGGTTGAGCGTCTGCTCGCGCTCGTCATGGCCGCCGCCCAGGCCTGCGCCGCGTTGCCGGCCCACAGCGTCGATTTCGTCAATAAAAATCAGGCACGGAGCATTTTTTTTGCCCTGCAGAAAAAGGTCGCGGACACGGGCCGCGCCCACGCCGACGAACATTTCGACAAAGTCGGAACCGGAGATGGAGAAAAAGGGCACGCCCGCCTCGCCGGCCACTGCCCGGGCCAGCAAGGTCTTGCCGGTGCCGGGCGAGCCGACCAGCAGCACGCCCTTGGGGATACGCCCGCCCAGGCGGGTGAATCGCTTCGGATCGGAAAGAAACTGCACCACTTCGGTCAGTTCTTCCTTGGCCTCGTCCACGCCGGCCACGTCGTCAAACGTGATGCGGGTCTGTTCCTGGGTGATCATCCGGGCCCGGGATCGGCCGAAATTCATGGCTCGGCCGCCGCCGCCCTGCATCTGACGCATGAAAAAGATCCACACGCCGACCAGCAGGAGCATGGGAAACCAGGACACGAGGAGCGTCATGTACCAGGGCGATTCCTCGTCCGGTTCGGCCATGACCTCGATCTTTTTCGCCATGAGCGAACCGACGAGATTCGGGTCCTCGGGGGCGTAGGTCAAGAACTTGCCGCCGCCCGTCGCCACGCCAGTGATTTTTTTGCCCTGGATCTTGACGGAGACCACGTCCCCGGCATTCACCTTCTGCATGAATTCGGAATAGGAGAGCTTGGCGCTTTGGCTCTGGGGCTGGTTAAACAAGTTGAACAGGACGACCATGACCAGGGAGATGGCCGCCCAGAGCATGAGATTTTTCGCGAAGCTGTTCAAACTAAAGTCCTCCAGGGGACGGATGGGGCCGAAGCGGCCCGTGGGTTGTATAAGGCAAAAGCCCTAACACAGGGCCGCCCGACCTGTCCACGCGGGCGCAAACGCGTCCGCCGCGCGCCCGGGAAGACTTGCCAAGGGTTCCGATGCCTCATATGTTAGCCTATGGTAAGTATCGCGGCCAGGGCCGGCAAGGAGTAGTAATGGCCGAAAAACGAATTTTGACCGTGGATGATTCGGGAAGCGTGCGTTCCCTGGTGTCCTGCGCCCTGCGCCAAGCAGGTTTTGACGTGGTCGAGGCCGTGGACGGCGCCGATGCCCTGGACAAGATCGACGCCGGCTTCGACATGATCATCACCGACATCAACATGCCCAACATCGGCGGCATTGAACTAATCGACCGCCTGCGCGGACGGGCCGACACCCGGTTCACGCCTGTCGTCGTCCTGACCACGGAATCTCAAAAAAACCTGCGCGACAAAGCCTTGGCCGCCGGCGCATCGGGCTGGGTGGTCAAACCCTTCGAACCGGCCAGTCTCGTGGCCGTGGTACGACGTTTCATCGGCCGAGTATGACGAACCCTTGCTTGTCCGAAGCCCCGCCGCACTGCGTCGCCGACCCGGCCATGGCCGAAGCCAGCGCCCTGCTCTTCCATGACGTGCCCGCAGCCGTGTATCTGCGCGGCGTGGACGGCAGGTTTCTGGAGGTCAACAACGCCACGGCCGCGCTTTTCGGCTATGCCGATCCGGCCGCCTTTCTGTCCGCCATGGCCGACTGTCCAGACCAATTCTACCTCGACCCCAATGCCCGGCAATCCGTGCTTGATGCACTCGCCGCCGGCGAGCTGGTGGTCGGCCGGCGCTATCAGGCCATGTGCGGCGACGGCTTCGTGGTCTGGATTGAGGAATCGGCCAAACGCACGGTTTCGCCTGCGGGAGACGTCTTTTATGTCGGCTTCCTGCGCGACGTCACCGAGGAAAAAAGCACCAGCTGGGCTCTGGCCGAGGCCGAGGAAAAATACCGCACCATTTTCGAATACGCCGTGGAAGGTCTTTTTCAGATGACTCCGGCCGGACGCTTCGTCACGGTCAACGGCGCCTTGGCCCGAATGCTGCGCTTTGCCTCCCCCGAGGCCCTGACCGCTCTTGGCGACGCGGCGGCCAACCTTTTTCTCCATCCCGAAGATCGGCAATTCCTCCACGCCGCCCTCAGCGAAACCGGCGTGGTCCGGGCCATGGAAACCGAACTGCGGCGCGGCGACGGCTCACGCATCTGGGTGTCCATCCAGGCCAGGGCCGTGCGTGGCGGCGACGGCGCGGTGGTGCTCTACGAAGGCTCCATGGAGGACGTCACCGAACGGCGGCGTTCCCAAGAGGCCCTGCGCCATAACCTGAAACGCACCAAGGCGCTTTTCCACCAGACCGTCAAATCCCTGTCCACCACCGTGCGCTTTCGCGATCCCTACACCGCCGGCCACCAGGACTCCGTGTCCCGCCTGGCCACGGCCATGGCCAAGCGCCTGGGGCTTGACCACGACGCCGTGGATTGCATCCAGGTAGCCGGCCAGCTCCATGACATCGGCAAGATCAGCGTGCCCGTGCGCTACCTGTGCAAGCCCGGCCGCCTGGTTGGCCTGGAATGGGAATTCATGAAGCAGCACGCGGCCACGGGTTATGAAATTTTAAAGGACATCGACTTTCCCTGGCCCGTCGCGGAAATCGTCCTGTGCCATCACGAACGCCTGGACGGCTCGGGCTACCCGAGAGGCCTGGACGGCGAGGAACTTTGCCTGCCCTCCCGCATCCTGGCCGTGGCCGACGTCCTGGACGCCATGGCCTCCAACCGTCCCTATCGGCCGGCGCTCGGCGTCTCCGTCGCCCTGGAGGAACTGACCCGCCACCGGGGCACGGCCTTTGACGCCGACGCCGTGGACGCCGCCCGGGAAGTCGTGACCGCTGGCGACGTGGCCTACTGATACCGCCCATGCGCCTGACCGACTCCGATCTCCTGCGCGACCTCGACAAACCCGAATTCGCCGCCGTGCGGGCCGCTTTCGTGCCCAGGCACTTCCCCAAGGGCCGGCAGGTTTTCGCCCCGCGCGAAGCCAGAAATTCCCTGTTCATCGTGGCCAAGGGCCGAGCCAGGGTCTACCTGTCCTACAAGGACAAGGAATTCACCATGGCCATCCTGGACGTGGGCGACGTCTACACCACCCACACCCGGGCCTCGGTGGAAGCCCTGGACGACCTGACCATCCTGACGGCCGAGCTGGCCGCCGTGCGCC
>JAEZEM010000069.1 GCA_023417745.1 Pseudomonadota bacterium | reverse complement strand
CCTTTCTCCAACTGGGGGGTCTGGGGGCCTCAGGCCTCCAGCCGCCGGAGGCATCTTCCTTTTCTTCCAGCTCTTTTTTTACAATACCGCCACCCCAAAAGCCCAAGCCGCCACACCCAGGGCGGCGGCGGCGAAGGCGGCCTGGGCGGCGCGTCCGGGCCGGCCATGGCGGGCCACGGCGAAACCGGCGCACAGGCCGAGGACCGCGCCGCACAGGAAGCCAAAGAAATGGCCGGCCAGGTCAATGGGGCCGGCGTCCTCGCCGCCGGCTCCGAGCATGGCCAGCAGCATGAGCGCCGCCCCGGCCGGGGCGGAGCGACGAAAGGTCAAGGGCGGCCAGCGGTGGGCCAACCGCGCCCCGCCAAGCGCCCCAAGGACGCCGAACACGGCCGTGGACGCGCCGAGAAAATGCATCCCCGGCCCCTGAATCACGGCTTTGAGCACATTGCCGCAGCCGCCGGCGGCAATGGCCAGGAAAAAGGCCAGCCCCACCCCAACCTCCCGGGACAACAGCGACAGGAACAGCGCTCCGCTGGCCGCGTTGCCGAACAGGTGGGCGGGATCGGCATGGAGAAAGAGGCTGGTGACGGCGCGATGCCACTGGCCGGCCAGCATCCGGGCCGAATCGCCGGCGGCCAGTTCCCGCCAATCGATGAGGCGACCAAAAAGCTGGCTGCGACCGAGAAAAATCCCCCAGAGGCCGGCCAGGACGCCCATGACGGCCACCACCGTCGGCCAGGTCGGCGGACGGCTAGCCAGGGCCGCCGCGTCAGCTTCGGGGTCGGGCAAGGGCCTGGCTTCCCGCTCGGCGGCATAGGCAGCCAGCTCACCCAGGGCCTCCTCGGCCCGGCGGCGCGGCACGAGCAGGCGGTAGCCGCCGCCCTGGCGGCGAATGGCGTGGGGGATGGCCCGGGCGGTCAGCACGAGTTCCCATTCCCGGGCACGGATGGCCGTGGCCGGCGAGGCCGAGCCGGTGGCCGCCTGGGTGAGGTCGCGCAGTCCGGGGCGCGGCCACAGCGAGGCCCGCGTCGGCGGCGGCAGAGCGCGACGAGGCGGGACGGGGCGGGGGGCGTCGGTCACGGGGCGGACTCCCGGGGACTAAGGGGGCTGGGGGTGCGGCGTGGCGTGAACATGTGGGCGGCACTCTATGCCGGATGGGGGGCGCTTCGCAACGTGGCAGCCGGGACATGGCGACAGGAACCGGGGTCTTGCCGCCGGGCGCGCCGGTCTGGTAAGCCCCGGGCATGAACCAAGCCCACAAGCCCATCTATTCCATCTTCCTGCTGCTTATCCTGGCCGGCGCATTGACCCTGGCCGCCATCGTGCTCACGCCTTTCGTCAACATCCTCATCGTGGGCGTGGTGCTGGCCGCCCTGTTCCGGCCGGTGCAGCGCCGCGTCGAGCGGCTGTGCGGCCCCCGGCCAACCATGGCCGCCCTCCTGACCACCGGGCTCATTTTCACCTGCATCATCATCCCGATCTTTTTCTTCCTGGGGTCGCTCCTGGCCCAGGGCGTGCAGTCCGTCAACGCTCTGCAGGCCCAGCTGGCTTCCACGGACTTCAACAAGCTCTTCAGCCACGAATCCATCGCGCCCTACATGGCCTGGGTGCAGGAGCATCTGCCCTTTCTCGACCTCAAAAAGCTCGCCCTGCAAGCCGACCTCATCGATATTTCCAAGACCGCCGGACAAATGCTCATCGACAGCGGCACCAAGATCATCGGCAACGTGTTCGTCTTGACCATGAACTTCGTCATCCTCATGTTCGTGCTGTTTTTCCTCATCCGCGACGGCGAACGCATGATGCAGCGCCTGCGCTACCTGCTGCCCCTGACCACGGACCAGGAAAACCGCATCTTCCGCCAGCTCGACGATGTGGCCAAGTCGGTGATTCTGGGCGCTTTTTTCATCGCCCTGGCCCAGGGGCTGGCCGGCGGGATCGGGCTTTTCATTGTCGGCATCAAGCCCTTTTTCTGGGGCTGCATGATGGGGTTTGCTTCGCTCATCCCGGTGGTCGGCACGGCCATCATCTGGCTGCCCGTGTCCATCTACCTCATGCTCACCGGGCATTGGCAGTGGGGGCTTTTCCTTATGGGCTGGGGGGCGGTGGTGGTTTCAGGCATTGATTCGATCATCCGGCCGCTCGTCATGCAAAACCGGTCCAACATGTCCACCTTCTGGGTGTTTCTCTCCATCATCGGCGGCATCAAATTCTTCGGAGCCTTGGGCATCCTCTACGGCCCGCTCATCTTGGGCTTTGCCATGGTGATGCTGACGCTCTATGCCGAGGACTACCGCCACGTGCTTGAAGAGCGCGGCGCGACGCCGCCTCCGGCCGACGCCAGATTGCCCGAGGATTGATCGTTTCCTGTCGGCCGAGCCGCGGATGAGGCTGCCCGCCGCCTGTCTGCGGCTTGATCCCGTCGCGGCTGTCTGGCGTCGTCGCTCTCCAGGCCGGATCGGCCGTCGTTCGCCCGCGCCAGGACGGCCCATGGGCCGTCCTGGGCACGGCGGCACGTCTTGCAGGCGGCTTTCTGCCGCCTATTCGTTCTTGCAGCCTGCCCCCGCCGAACCATCGCCAAGCTCCTCGGCCAAACACCTTGCGTCCGACGGGCCAGGCCCGTGGCCTCTATCCGGCATGGACCGGAAGATCTGGCAAGGCCATGCTGACGCACCGTCCAAGCCAAAGACTTTTTCGCCGTTGGCGCATCAACATGAAACTATTTCATGTGTCATATATATCCATCACATGATCTTGTTGACAGACAACAAAACTCTTTGTAGACGTTGTACTATCAATCACTTTTTTATTCGATATTACATTTTTTACCAGACATCTTATTCGTTGCGGCGACACTGAAGCACCACCATCAACATATAAACGGATATGTCCGCCAGGAGTGTGCGACGGACAACACTTCGAACGCAACGAGGCCAGCTTCACTCGTCATTAGGACGCCATGATACTCGAATATCTTCGAAAACTGCTGTTTTTCTTGCACACAAACGGCAATACGGAATCTCCGACGGCTGTCATCAAGGAGTCGATGGCCAGACGATCCATTTACCAGGTTAAACTGCAACAGCCTCATGGTCTTACCGACCGGCTCAACTTCCGGCCCGTAGCCATGAACGGCGAGGCTTTTGAGGTCGAAAGCCTCTACCATCCCTTCGACCCGGCCAGCCTGTCTCCTGGCCAAACCATCGACATCACCATCTACCTCTTGCCCGACGCCGACCATCCGCCGGGATTCATCACGTGCACCACGAGCCTGCTGGAGGCCGTCTCGCCCACGCGCCTGCGTCTGGCCCTGCCGCAGCACCTCGACCGCATTTCCCACAACAAGACCGACCGGCTCCAGCTCGAACCGCGCCACGCCCCCATCCTGGCCGCCTGGTGTCTGGTGAAAAAGTGCGACAACATCCGCCTGCTCAAGATGGTCAATCCGCTCATCCTGCACATGCCCAAGGGCTTTGACCACGAGCGGGGACTCATCGACATCTCGTCCAAGGGGGCTTGCGTCTCCCTGGACCGCGAAACCCACCGCCTTCATAAAAAAGACATCAAAACCGGCCGCGACCTGCTGCTCCAGATGGCCTTCCCGGGGCCCACCGGCAGTCAGCGCCACGAATTCCTCATCGTAGCCTCCATCCGCTACCAGCGCCCCAACCTCGTTTCCGGGCGCATGGAGCTGGGGTTGCAGTTCAACCACAGCTTTTCCCCCGTGCCCAAGCCCGCCTGGCGGCCCTGCAACGCCGAGGGCATCGCCGAACTCAAGTGGCTGCTCCAGGAATACAAAAAGCTCTACCTGGCCGAGATCAAAAACAAGCTCTCGGCCCTGTGCGACCCCGACAGCCTGGAGGCCGCCGGCGCCGCCCTGCCCGACGCGCCAGCGGACTGCGCCCTGAGCTTCCAGGCCGCCATGAACCAGGCGGCCCTGGGCATCTTCAACGGCTGCATGCCGCAGCTCAGCAACGTGCGGCTGGCCATGCAGTTCCTGCGCGCCCGCCTGCCCGACGCCGTGGGCCAGGACATTTTGTCCAACGGCCTGGAACAGCTCGAAATCGCCACCATGCGCCTGGAAAACATTCAGGAAACCACAGCCGGCGACAGCTCCGCCTTCGAGACGCTGCGCCCGCGCGACATCGTGGCCCAGGCCCTGTCCTTTTTCGAGCACACCCTGACCGCCAACGGCATCGCCGTGGAACGCTCCTTCCAGGACAACCTGCCCGATATCCAGGGCGATCCCCGCCAGTTGCGGTTGTTGCTCAAAAATCTCCTCATCAACGCCCTGGAGGCCATGCAGCCGCACGGCGGCAGGCTTTGTCTCAACGTCTCCATGGATATCCACGAAAACGAGCTGGTCATCACCGTGGAAGACACCGGCGGCGGCATCCCGCCCGATGTCCGGGCCAGGATATTTCGCCCCTACCAGAGCATCCCCGGCAACGGCGCGCCGGGCCTGGGCCTGGCCGTGGCCCAGCGCATCGCCAGCGCCCACGGCGGGCGCATCGAACTGTTTACCAGCCTCGGCGAAGGCTCCACCTTCGCCGTGCGCCTGCCCTTGGCCGCCCCAGTCCCCGAGGCCAGGGGCGTCAGCGAGGTCCGTCCATGAACCGTGCCGCGCCACACAGCGAGTCCGGCCTGCCCCGAGAAGACGGCCTCATGGAAAGCAGCGGGGCCTGGACCCGGGTCCTGGCCGTGGCCAGCGGCAAGGGCGGCGTGGGCAAGACCAGCGTGGCCGTGAACCTGGCCTTTTCCCTGGGCGGGCTTGGCAAGCGGGTCTGCCTGCTCGACGCCGACCTGGGCTTGTCCAATGTCGATGTGCTGCTCGGCATCAATCCGGTGGTCACCCTGGAGCAGGTGCTGTTCGAGGGCGTGCCTATGGAACGGGCCATTTTGTCCGTGGGGCGAAACGTGGACGTGGTGTCGGGTTCGTCGGGCGTGTCGCGCATGGCCGAACTGTCGCGCAACAAGCGCACCGATCTGGTGCGCGAATTTCACAAGCTCATCAACTACGACTACCTGCTGGTGGACAATTCGCCCGGCATTTCGGCCCAGGTCGTCTCCATGTGCCTGGCCTGCGGCGACGTGCTGGTCATCGTCAATCCCGAGCCGTCCTCCATCACCGACGCGTATGCCCTCGTCAAAGTCTTCAAGGAAAACGGCCTGCACCGGCCGCCGCTTCTGGTCATCAACCGGTCGTTGTCCCACCAGCGCAGCCAGGCGGTGTTCGAGCGCATCCAGAAAACCGCCGAAAACCACCTCGGCGTCCACTGTCGCCTGGCCGGCGTCATCCCCGACGATCCGGCCCTGTACCGGGCCGCCACCCGGCAAACGCCCCTGGTGGAGATGGAAAGCGCCACCCCGGCCGCCAAGGCCTTTCGCGACCTGGCCAGGCGACTCGACGCCGCCGGCCGCGACAGCGCGAACCTCACCCGGCCGGAACACTTTTTCGACCAGACCGTCATCCGCCTCCAGCAGGCCCCGGTCCTGCCGCCGGGCCTGGGCGGTTCGGACCGGCCGGCGATGAGCGGCGAACTGGCCCGGCGTTTGGAAACCCTCATGCGGCGACTGGCGTCCAATTCCCGGCTGTTGGCCCAGGCCGACCCCGAGGCGGCCCGGGAAACCGAAGCCCGTATCGAAGATGTGCGCGAACTCCTCGACAGCCTGGTCAGCGGGACGCAGGACCAGCCCCCCGCCGAGGAAAGCGCCCCGCCCCGGGACGAAACGCCGCCCCCGGCTCCGAGCCTGTCCCAGACCGACCAGAAGGCCCTGGTCATTTGCGCCGATCCCATGTGGCGGGCCATCCTCGACAACATTCTGGAGGACCTGGGGCTGGGGCTCTGCCCCTTGGCCGACGAGGCCGCTCCGGTCCCGCCGCCGGATCTGCTCGTGGTGCGCCAGGCCCCGTCGGCCGGTCTCACCGACCTGCTGACCGCACAGGGCGACAGACCAATGCTTTATCTGGCCGCCAACCACGACCAGGCCGTCCGGTTCGCGGCCCTGCCCGCCAAAGCGCCGCGAGAAATACTCACCATGCCCTTGGAACTCCTGGAGATACAGGGCGCAGTCTGCAATCTGCTGGCCGCCGCCGCGAGCCGACGCCGGGAGACGCCGCAGTTGCCCCACTACGACCACCGGCCATGAAAAAGCCCCTTACGGGGCTTGATGCCTATTATAAAACATAACGACAGTTATGTTTTATAAATATACAGTCATATCAGTACGCCATTTGCCATATGCTTTCGCTTTAGAGATACAACTGGAATGAGAGTCCGGGACGGGCGGCCCGCAAAGGGGCCGCCCGGTCGTCAGACGTTACACGTTTCTTCCTTGGTCGACCCGGGGCCGGCCAGGGGACGGAAGCACTTCTTGCCGCCGCCGCAGATGGGACATTTCCACCCTTCGGGCAGATCCTCGAAGGAAGTGCCCGCCGGAACCTTGCCTTTGCGGTCGCCCCGGTCGGGATCATAAATGTACCCGCAATTGGTGGTCTGACACTGCCACATGTTCTCAGGCGCGGACATGCTCGCTCCTTTGTCCAGGGACGCCAGGCGACCCGGCAAGGCTCGTGTCGCGTCCACGAAAAGCGCCCAGGGCGTTTCGCAGACAACAAACTCAAACCATTACTTTTTCTTAAAAAATACTCTCGTATTTCCTAAGGGACGCGACACTAGTCGACCTTGAAAAACGCCTTGGCCAGGGCCTGGCAGACCGGGCACTTCTCGGGAGCCGCGCCGGCGATGGTGTAGCCGCACACCGAGCAGACGTACCAGTCCTGGGCGGGATAGCCGGCGGGGTCCTTGGCGGCGGCGGTGTACAGTTCGGCGTGGAGCTGTTCCACGGCGTTGGCGAAGGTGAAGCCGCGTTCGGCGGTCTTTTCGCCCTCGGCCTTGGCTTCCTCGATCATGGCCGGATACATGCTCTTGAATTCGTGGGTCTCGCCCTCGATGGCGGCCTTGAGGTTCTCGGCCGTGGTCCCGATGCCCTTCATGTTGCGCAGATGGGTGTGGGCGTGGACGGTCTCGGCGGCGGCGGCGGCCTTGAACAGCTTGGCCACGCCGATCAGGCCGTCTTTTTCGGCCTGGGCGGCAAAGGCGAGGTACTTGCGGTTGGCCTGGGACTCGCCGGCAAAAGCTTCCTGCAGATTGTTCATGGTCTTGGACATCATGGGCTCCTTGTATTTAGTTGGGTTGATTGTTTTCGCACAAACCAAGGCAACGTCGGCACACGCCGCGCACCAGCACCTGGGCGTCGCGCACGCGGCCCCAGGCGGCCACTTCCGGCGGCAGATCAGTAAGCCCGGCTCCGGGCATGACGAAATCCTCAATGGCTCCGCACTGCAAGCACACCAGATGGTGGTGGGGCGAAGCATCCCCGTCGAAGCGGCTCTCCTCGCTGCTTCCCGGCACCCGGGTCACCAGTCCCCGCGCCTCCAGCGAAGCCAGGCTGCGGTAGACCGTATCCAGGGAAATGGCCGGAGCCGCCTCCCGGACCCGTCGCCAGACGGTCTCGGCCGAGGGATGATCCCGAGCTTCGACCATGGCCTTGTATACCAGATAGCGTTGGTTGGTAAACTTCAGCCCGCTTTGGGCGAACAGTTTTTTGAGCGCTTCGATCTGCATAAGTCTTGTTCCTAGTTGCTGTTGATTCCTATTTAGAGAATACACCCTGCCCCGTCAATCGCTTTTTTCGGTTTCCAACCAAAAACTACCGCCACCAATGCCGGCCGGCCCGCCACAGGTCGGGCAGGGTCAGCGCCCGGCCCCGACCGAGTTTTTTGGCCAGGTAGACAAAGATATAGGCGGCGGCCAAGGCGTCGTGGCGGGCGTCATGGGCGGCAAATTCGGGCAGGCCGTAGCGCCGGCACAGGCTTGGCAGGTCGAAAGCAGCATGTTCCAGCCCGGCCCCGCCCTCCGGGGACAGGCGTTTTTCCTCGTAGGCCATGGCCAGACGCAGGGTGTCGATGCAGGGCGCGGCCAGTTCGCCGCCAAAGAAACGGCGGCTGGCGGCGTTTAAAAACCCCAGGTCCAGATCGACATGGTGGCCGACGATGACGGCCGGGCCAATGAAATCGAGCAGCCCGCGCAACACGGCCTCAAGATCGTCGGCTTCGGCCAGGGTCGAGGCGGTCAGGCCATGGACCAGGGAGGACTGGCGCGGCACGTCGCGCTGGGGCCGCACCAAGGCTGAAAATGTCTCGCCAGCCATGATGCCAAGGCCGCGCAGGCGCACGGCGGCCACGGACACGATGGCGTCGCGTTTGGGATCAAAACCGGTCAGTTCGGTGTCCAGGACCACGAATTCGAGGTCGCCAAGCCGTGCTGCGGCCTCGTGCCCGGCGTGGGCGGCCCGGTGGGCGGCCAGGGCCGGATGGACCGGGGGGCGAGTGAAACGACGGCCCAGGCGCTCCCAAAGACCGGCCCAAAGCCGACTCATTGCCCGGCCTCCATACCGACAAGCATCCCGGCCAGGGCCTGGCGCAAGGCCTCTACGGCGGCAAAGGCGGCCCGGCATTCCTGGCGTTTTCTGGCGCTAAGCGTCCCTGGCCGGACCACGATATCGGGGTCGGCCTGGCCGGCCAGCCGGGCGGCCAGGCGCTCGCCTTCAAAAAACGCCCAGGCCTGACCGGCGTTTTGGGCTACGGCCTCAGGCAGATGGCCCCTGGCGGCCAGAGCGGCCAGCCGCCGGGCCGTGCCCAGTTCCGGCAGCGCGTAAAAGGCCGCCGCCAGCCGGGCCATGGCTGAAACCGCCCCGCTGCCGCGTCCGTCCAGATCAAACGCCGGGGCAAAGCCCCCGGCCCTCTCGGCCAGCTTTCCCTGGTGCACGCCAAGGGGCGTCGGCCGGGCCACCACCGCGCCCAGGGCGGACAATATCAAGCCCGGGTCCGGCCGGTCCGCGGCCAGCCGTTGCCGGACCGCGTCCAGGAGTCCGGCCCCGCCCATGGCCGGCAGCAGGTCCAGGCCGTCCAGGTCGCGGCCCTGGGCGGCCAGGGCCACCAGGCCGGAGAGCCGCACCGGACCGAGCAGCCGTCCGCCGCCCAGACGGCAAGCGGCCAACTCTTCAGCCAGGGCCGGCAGCACGGCCCGGCAGTAGGTGGTCATGGCCCGCTCCAGGATGTCGTCCCCGCCGCAATCGATGACCACGACCGCGTCCAGGCCCTGGCCGGGCAGGAGTTCGCGCCGGGCGGCCGGCCCCAGGAGCAGCCAGCACCATTTGCCCGGAGGCGGGCCGAAGCGCCGCTCGGCCAGCTCCACCAGCCGCCCGAGCAGCCCCTGGGCGGTCATGGCCAGGATGCCGCCCACCGTGGCCGCACCGGCCCCGCGCGCGGCCAGGGCGGCAGCCAGGGGGCCGGCCCGATGGGACAGGGCGGTGAGGTCGTCCAAGCCGGTCGCCCGGCGGATGGCCCGCAAGAGGGCCATGGGCGAACGGCCGTGGGCCAAGAGCAGATCGTTGGCTGTGACCAGCCCGGCCGGCTCCCCGTCTCGCGTCACCAGCAGGTGGCGGATGCCGGCTTCGGTCATGCGGCTTAAGGCCTCGAAACAGGGTGTGGCCGCGTCGATGGCGGCCACGGGCGCGGACATGAGGGTCTCGACCGGGGCGTTAAGCCCCATGCCCCGAGCCACGGCCCGGCGCAAGTCGCGGTCGGTGACGATGCCGATGACCGTGCCCGAGGCCTCGCGCACGAGCACCGAGCCCACGCCGGCTTCCTCCATGACCCGGGCCGTGGCTGGCAAGTCCGTGCCCCGGGCTACGGAGACGATGCCCGGCGATGCCACCTCGCCGGCCAGACGGGTGAAGAGGTAGTCCCCGTCGGCCTCGGCCGCCTCCAACCCCAGGCCGTCGTCCGCCCGGCAGGCTTGCTTGTCCAGGCAGTTGGCAAAATAGGCGGCCACGAAGGGGTGGCGCTTGGCCATGGCGGCAAAGGCCGCGCCGGGCAGGCGCACCAGGAACACGTCGCCCGCGGCCTCGGCCCGGCAGCCGGCCGAGACGCCAGGAAGCGCGCCGCCAAGGCCGAAACACTCCCCTTCCCCGCGCGCGTCGGCCAGCCCCGGGGCGTCGCCGCCGCCGACAAAGGTCACCGAACCGCGCTGGATGCAGCACACGGCCGACTCGGCCTGTTCGCCTTGGCCTTCGGCCTCGGCGATGGTCTCGCCTTCGAGATACAGCTCCACCCGGCCAGCGGCGGCCAGGATGGCCCGTTCGTCCGGCGGCAGGCGGTCAAAGGGCGGCACGACGGCCAGGAAGGCGGCCACGGCATCGGGTTGGCGCGAGGGATCGGGCAGGGACATGGCGGCCTCCGGGATCAGGTCAGACAGTGCAGGCTGAAGTGGTGCTTGAGGATTTCGGATAGCCGTCCGGCGGCGCGCAGGCTGGCGTCGAGGTCGGCCAGGGCCTGGGCGGACAGGCGCGCCGGGACGAGCCGGTTGTCGGCGGTTTGCCCCCGGCCCCAGGCCGTGGCCTGGGCGGACAGGCGCAGGGACTGGACCCGGGTCAGGCCGTCTTGCAGCGCGGCAGCCAGTTCCGGCTCCAGGCGGCCGGCCGCGACCAGGCCGGCAAGCCGCCCCAGGGTGTCCGGCGCGGCGATGCCGGCCTCCAGGGCCAGGGCCTTGACGCCAAGGATCAGCGGATACACGGCGGCGGCCTTGAGATCGAGGCCGCCATGGCCCAGGCCGAAAAGCCCGCTTGGCAGATGGCCGAAAATAAGCGTCGGCGGTCCGAAACGCAGGGCCTCCCGGGCCAGTCCCCGGGTGAGCAGACTTGATTCCATGGCCCGGCGGCGCACATGTCCGACCAGGGCGGCGGCCAGGGAAGCCTCGCCCCAGACCGGACGCAGGTCGGCCAATAGCGAGATAAAAAGCACCGCCTCCTCGTCCGGGCGGGCGGCGGCGGCGTCCACGGCCGCCAGCCAGTCCGCAAGCGTCCGTCGCCAGGCCGGGTTGGCGGCCATGATGCCCTTGGGACACGGTGGCATGCCGGCCTCGGCCAGCAGACGTTCCAGACGGGCGGCAAAGTCGTCAAAGGTCTCGTCGTCGGCGTCATCGCCCAGGATCAAGGCATTGTCCTGGTCCGTGGCCAGGAACTGTTCGCGTCGGCCCTGGCTGCCGAGCACGGCCAGGCAGTACGGACCGGCCGTGTCGGGAAGCTGCGGCGACCCGTCCCGGGCCAGTTCGGCCGCCCGCACGAGAAATGCGTCATACAACTGGCTGGCCAATTGTCCGGTCTCCAAGGCGTCGGCCCGGGGCACGGCTAGGTAGGCGATGCGGCGGCGGATGCGCTCCAGCTCCCGACCCAGGGCCAGGCTGTCGGGGGCGGCGGCCAAAGCGGCGACAAGGGCGGCGGTTACGGGGTCCATGGCTTCTCCAAAATACGGCGACAAACGGCAAAACGGACCGGGGAAGGCCTCCCCGGTCCGTTTGCGGGCGATCACTCCGCGCCCACTCCCAGATAGTTGCGGATCTGTTGGGCGGCGTAGAGGGACTGGGCCCGAGCGTCGGGGACCAGCACCGAACCGAGCCAGCCGACCAGGAAGGCAAACGGCATGGACACCAGAGCCGGGTTCTTCCAGGGGAAGATGGGGGCGGCGTTGCCGAAGATGTCCACCCAGACCGTGGGCGACAGGACAATAAGGCCCACGGCGGCCACGGCGCCGGCCACGATGCTGGCCGTGGCCCCGAAGGTGCTGGTCCCCTTCCAGAGGATGGAGAGGAGCAGCGCTGGGAAGTTGGCGCTGGCGGCGATGGCAAAGGCCAGCCCCACCATGAAGGCCACGTTTTGGCCCTTAAACGCCAGGCCGAGCAGGATGGCGGTCACGCCAAGGCCGATGGTCGCCCGCTTGGCCACCTTCATCTCGTTTTCCTCGGTGGAGCGGCCGGCCCGGAACACGTTGGCGTAGAGGTCGTGGGACAGCGTCGTGGCCCCGGCCAGGGTCAGCCCGGCCACCACGGCCAGGATCGTGGCGAAGGCGACCGCCGCGATAAAGCCCAGGAACACCGTGCCGCCGGTCACTTCGGCCAGGAGCAGCGCGGCCATGTTGCCGCCGGCGTCCGTCTTGATCACCACATCGCGGCCCACGATCACCATGGCGGCGAATCCGATGATGAAGGTGAGGATATAGAAGTAGCCGATAAGCCCGGTGGCGTAGAACACGGATTTGCGAGCGGCCTTGGCGTCGGGCACGGTGTAGAAGCGCATGAGGATGTGGGGCAGCCCGGCGGTGCCGAACATGAGCGCGATGCCAAGGGACACGGCGTCCAGGGGATTGGCGACCAAGCCGCCGGGATTGAGCACCTTTTCGCCGTAAGTGGCGGCGGCCGCGCCGAAAAGGGCGGTCACGTCGAAGTCGAAGCGAGACAGAGCCATGATCACCATGACCGTGGCTCCGGCCAGGAGCAGCACGGCCTTGATGATCTGCACCCAGGTGGTGGCGAGCATCCCGCCAAAGAGCACGTAGGCGATCATGACCGCGCCCACGGCGATGATGGCCGTTTCATAGGGCAGGCCGAACATCATTTTGATGAGCGACCCCGAGCCCACCATCTGGGCGATGAGGTAGAAGCACACGGTCAAAAGCGACCCCACCGAAGCGGCCACCCGGACGGGTTTTTGGGACAGGCGGTAGGCCACCACGTCGGCGAAGGTGTATTTGCCGAGGTTGCGCAGGGGTTCGGCGATGAGAAACATGATGATGGGCCAGCCGACCAGAAAGCCGATGGAATAGATGAGGCCGTCGTAGCCCTTGAGCGACACCAAGCCGGCGATGCCCAGAAACGAGGCGGCGGACATGTAGTCGCCGGCGAGCGCCAGGCCGTTTTGCCAGCCCGTCACCGAGCGGCCGGCGGCGTAGAACTGGGAGGCCGAGCGGCTGCGCCGGGCGGCGTAATAGGTGATGACCAGGGTGGCGGCGATAAAGACGAAGAAGAAGATGATGGAGGTGGCGTTTGGCTGGCCGATGGTGCTGGTAAAGGTGTTCATCCCTGGTTCTCCCGCATGGCGCGTTTGATGGTGTTCACGGTGGCGTCGTAGTCGTCGTTGGCCCAGCGCACGTACAGGCCGGTCAGCAGCCAGGAGGCCAGAATGACGCCCAGGCCCACCGGAATGCCGAGCGTCAGGCGCTGGCCGACGCGTTCGGCGAAGATGTCGGGGCGAAAGGCCAGGATGACGATGAAGCCGTAGTAAATGGAGAGCATAAGCGCGGTCAGGGTCAGGGAGACGGTCCAGCGTTTGCGCACGAGGGCGGAAAACTGGCCGGCGTCCGGGGCGTGGGCGGCGGGCGGGGCGTTGTCTGGTTGCATGGATCGTTCTCCTTGTCTCCGGCC
>JAEZEM010000183.1 GCA_023417745.1 Pseudomonadota bacterium | reverse complement strand
GAATACAGACCAACGGGGGGCCAACGCCCCCCGCAAACGTGAATGGATCAAGGAGCGAAATAATGGGCGTTATGGTTCGGGTTTTCTTCATCATGGCCGTGTTGGCGATGCCGGTTGCGGCGTTCGCTCAGGGAAAGATCGGCATCATCAATCTCGATGACGCCCTGTCCAACTCCAGCGCCGGCAAGGCCGCCCTCGGCAGCCTCAAGTCCAAGTTCGAGGCCCGGGAAAAGGGTTTGGCCGCCCAGGGCGACGAACTCAAGAAAATGCAGGACGAGCTCCAGAAAAAAAGCGTGGCCCTGTCCCAGGACGCCATGAAGTCCAAGGCCGCCGATTTCGAGGCCAAGGCTCGCAAGTACATGGAAGACCGCAACAAGCTGCAGCAGGAAGAACAGCAGTCCCAGCAGACCGTGCTGCAGCCCCTGCTCACCCGCCTGCAGAAGGTCGTCAGCGACTACGCCGCGAAAAACGGCTTCACCGTCATCCTGGAATCCCGTTCCGTGCCCTACTTCGATTCCAAGCTCGACGTCACCCCCGCCGTTCAGGCCGAATTCGACAAGAGCAAATAAGGGACTTCACCCAGGCAATCACGGGCCGGGACGTTGCCACGTTCCGGCCCTTTTTACATGAGGAAACCGCCATGGCCGACAAGATCGACGCGGTGATCGGCATCACCGAAATCCAGAAACTCCTCCCCCACCGCTACCCCTTCCTGCTCGTGGACCGGGTCGTCGAGTACGTTGCGGGCCAATCCATCACCGCGCTGAAAAACGTCACCGTCAACGAGCCGTTCTTCCAGGGCCACTTCCCGAGCATGCCGGTGATGCCCGGCATGCTCATCCTCGAAGCCCTGGCCCAGGCCGGCGGCGTACTGGTGTCCAAGTCCCTGGACGGCCCCTTGGGCGACCGCATTTTCATGTTCACCGGCGTGGAAAAGGCCAAATTCCGCAAGCCGGTCGTGCCGGGCGACCAGCTCGTCCTGCGCTGCTTTGATCTCAAGCGCCGCATGGCCTTGTGCAAGATGCGGGCGGAAGCGACCGTGGCCGGCGTTGTCGTGGCCGAGGCGGAACTGAGCGCCGCCGTGGTCGACGGGGGAAGTCTGGGTTAGCCTTGCCGGCGACGGCAATCCGTTCGAAACTTTTGCCCAGCGCCTGCGAATCCCGGTGCTGCCGCACCGCCAAGTCAAACGGCCCGGGAAGAGCTTCCCGGGCCGTTTGACTTGATGCTGCCCGCGACAGTTCGCGACACGCCGAAAAAGGACGCGAGGTTGCGTCCCGTTCCCGCCACGCCCGCCTGCCGAGAGCACGCTCCGGCGGGCCGCCCCGCCGCCAATCTATATGGCTTTGGGCCGGTTCATGCCGAGGCCGGCCAGATAGTTCCTGGCCTCGGCGCAGCCCAGGAAGGCCGCCTTCTCGATGTAGGGCAAGGCTAATTGCCCCTTGCCTTGCATCAGCAGGCTCGTTCCCACGCCGAAACAGGCCGTTCCGTTGGTGTGGTTATGCCGCAAGATCGCCAGGAACTTCCGGCAGGAACGCTTGTAATCGCCGAGCTCGGCGGCCTGCACCGCTTCCAGAATCAAGGTATTTTCGTCGTCCGCTGTCTCGCCCCGGGCAGCCCGGTTGACAAGCGCGTTGTAAAGGTCATCCAAAGCAAAACGCACGGCAAAGCCCACAAGAAGATAACTTAAAAAAATGATGGTAAAGTGATTGAAAACAGCGTCGTGGGTGTAGACGGAAACAAAGCATAGAGCCAGTTCGGCAAGGCCGGGAAGCGCCAGGCCGGCCATGGCCCAGGCTTGCCCTTGATGCTCAAAGATATAGTAGACCGTATAGCCGTGCATGGCGGCCGCCAATATGATATTGACCGCCAGAGCCAATCTTTTGAAATACTTCACACCTACTCCGCGACTTCTTCAATGACTTCCCTGCGTCACAGCGTTGTGTTTGCTCTCCATGCCTTCCTGGATTTGTACGAAGGACTGACGGCAACACAAGAAATACTCCATCGACGCCCTCTCAAGATACCAGACTTTGCGCCTTTGCGCCAGTCGAGCCGAGGGCGATCCAACCGTCCGCGGACGCCGGCCTTGACCGAAATTTCGTCGCCAGCGCTCGGCAATGCCGTTGCCTTCAGGCTCCCGATCGTACGACGCCGGATCATTGATGGGTCGAAGCGGATTTCATTCTGAAAATCGTTCGCGAGGAACTCACTGACGGATCATGCCGCAAGGTCGCTCCCGCAGTATGTCGTTACCGCAATCTCCGAAACTGCGGCGCACGCTCTGGCGAGCGGTTTCAACGCCTCGCAACGCGTGCCGCGCTTGGCGGTTTTGCATGGTCGAACCATAGTCGAGTGCGTTGGTTTCAACGCCTCGCAACGCGTGCTGCGCTTGACGGCGTAGCTGCCTTCCTCCATGCCGCGATCATGAGGGTGCTTGTGGTCGTGGGCCTGCCCATGGACGTGTGGTGGTTTTGTCGCGGTTAGCGGATTTTTATATTACTTTTGTACAGGTATCGGCGCAAACCTTATTGCGTCCACTGTGTTTGACCGAGTACAAGGCTCTGTCTGCACCCGAAATCAACTCTATGGCATCTTCGTTGGATTCGAATCCGACAAGGCCAAAACTGCCTGTCACATAAAACTTTTCACCCCGGTCGTTAACAAAGGAAGTTTGAGCTAACGTGGCTCGGATGCGCTCAACGACGATGACCGCGGCCTCGGGCTGGGTATTGGGCAAGGCAATGCAGAACTCATCTCCGCCATAGCGGCCAGCCCGGTCAGTCTCCCGCAGACTTCCCTGAATAATCGAACCCAGGGCCGCCAGGACAGTGTCGCCGACCGTATGGCCGTGCGTGTCATTGATGGTCTTGAATTGATCAATATCGCACATACAGAGACTGAGAGGACTGTTATAACGCCGGGAGAAGGCAATCATCCGATTCAGGGAATCGAGGAAGTGCCGGCGGTTGGGTAATTGGGTGAGAGCATCCACGGTAGCCAAGTCGCGGAGCTGATCCTCCATCTGTTTACGGTCAGTGATATTTTGCGTCATGAGCATCTCGGCAAAAACTTGTTCATCATCATCAATCACCGGCACCAAGTAAACTTGATAGACCTCGTCGTTCAATCTCGTCTCGAAAGAAGTTTCCCTCCCAGCCAGGGCCGACTTGAAGTGCTCCTCAACGAGCGGGAAGCTTTCTGGTGGAAATATTGTTTTAATGCCGTCAGTTCGCAGGCGTTCTTGGGTAAGGCCAAGAGGGGACAGCCCCCGGCCCTCGGCCAGCAGGCATTGAAAGTTTGGATCAAGCAGGAACACGGCGCCATTGGGGAAATTCTCAGCCAAGGCGCGATATAATCGCTCTCGCTCTCTGAGAACGGAGATGGCCGATTTCCTTTTGAGCTTATGCCAAGTGATAAGCCAAGATGTTGGAGCCAGAATAGCCAAGAGCACAATTCCGGCTGCGGCTAAACCTGTGCGCAGCGTTTTGGTCAGGGCGTTAAACTCAGCCCCGCCAATGTGGGAGACTAGGATAAATTCGGGCGGCAGCGGTCCGGTCTGGCCGGGAGAGGATGGGCAAACAAGGGAGACCGGGCAGATGCGGAAATAGGTGAAAATGCCCTTGTCCGTCTCGAACTGGCCGGATGTTCCCTTGGCGATGGAGCGCCACTCTTCCGGGAAAACGGCGGCGAAGGAGTTCTCTGCCTTGTCCGGGAACATAAATCCCCATTCGTCCTGCTTCCTGGGCGCACGGAGCCAGTAGCCATCGGTGTTCAAAAGCGAGACGCGGCCGATCGAATTCTCCAACAGGCTTTCAAGATGGGCCAAAAGATCGGCCGCAAGGTAGTTCAGAACGACTACGCCGCGCTTGTCGCCCGCACTGTCGAACACTGGCGTGGCTGCCCGGACCATGGGCTTGTAGGGCGTCTCGACTTCTCCATGCTCGATGTTCAGATCCAGGGGAGAGATGTAGATCTGATCCGCCGCCAAGCTGATGGCGTCGCGAAAATAGTAGCGATCGGCCTTTGGCTGGAGTTCCGCGTCCGACGCGACCTCCGCGTTGTCATCGGTAAGGTTGATCCGGACATCTTCCATTCCGCCCAGATCAAGCAGCCTGATCTGGTCATAGAGCCGCTTGGCCACGGCAAAATCCTTGAGCGTTCCGGCCAAGGTCGCTCTATTGCGCGGGTTCGGGTCGTCAATGTAGCGGCGCAGAGGTTCGTAACGGGCCAGTATCCGCAGGTCCGTGAGCATCAGGTTCAGATCACCGGTCATCGTCTTGCGCAGCATGTCCACGAAGCGAGTCTGTTCCCGCAACGCGTCCTCGGTTATCCGCCGCTCCTGCCACGTATAGACGCCGAAGATGGCGGCAATGGCTATGAGAGCCAACGCCAGAAAGAGGGGAAGGCCTTTGCCGAGGACGATGAAAGCACTGTGACGAGGGGTTTGACTAATAACCCTCAAAGACATGGCATATTCTCCTGATAAGCGGCCCTACGCATGTGGTTATGACTACTTGCGCTACTCTAGGCCGTCAAGGGGAGCTCTCCGCCCATGCTGCTTAGCAGAGGCCGACACGGAAACCTCCGGTCGCATGGTCCGCGTCAAGGGGAGCTTTCCGGCCATGCTGCTTAGCAGGGCATTGCAAAACGCCATGTTCGTTCAGTCAAGGAAGTAATGTCGCCCCGGCTCTCGACCAAGCCTTGTCAAGGCCAGCAAAAAATAAAGCCGGCCAAGGGCCGGCTCAGTTCGCGTCATGACGCAAAGAAGCGCGGAACTAAAACGACAGACAACTCACACCGTCCTGCACCAGCAGATCCATGGTCTGGCCGCCCGTGCCCAGCGCCCACATGGGGTCGAGATCGTCGGCCGTAACGCCCCGGGCATGGCAGCACGGCGTGCAGACGTAAAACGGCAGCCCCTTGGCCTTCTCGCGCAGCCAGCCGGCATGATCGGCCAGGCTGTCGCCGGTGACGGCCCGTACCCGTTCGGCGATCTCGGGCTTGGCCAGATAGACCGCGTCGTCGACTAGCAGCATGCCGGCCAGCGCCCCGCGCTCGGCCGCCAGCTTGGCGAACTGAAAAGCCCGCGTGGCCTTGGATTGCTCATCCGGTCCGCAAGACACCAGGAAAAAGACTTTCTGCATGGTCGCCCTCCGTAAAATCCTGGATGTTGTCGCCCTACTCCTCGCCCCCCGCGCCCAGATGGGTCAGGAAGGCCGTGAAGTTGCCCGTGAACTCAAAGGAACCCACGTGGGTGAAAACGCTGTGCACATCGGCGAAAATCTCGCCGCCCATGTCGGTCCAGCGTTTGCAAAAGGCGTAGTCCTCAGGCAGATACTCCCGGTTTTCGACATCGATGGCCGTGTCGAAAAAAGCCACGTTGTTGATGTTGTCGTCGTTGGTGTGGGAATAGTCGTAGCCCAGTTCAGGATAATGCGCGACCATGCGCTCCAGGGTCTCGCGCTTGATCATCATGAACCCCGTGGCCCCGTACTCCACCGGCAAAAGCCCCGTCACCGGCTCGGGCCGGCCGCCCGGCTTGAGCTTGACCGCGTAATGCATGGACGCCCCGGCCGCCACCCGGGACAGCACCTTGTTGTCGATGCAGCGCAGCTTGTCGAGATCCAGGTACTTAACCGGATAAATGCCGCACACCACATCCTTGTCGGCTTGGAGATACTTCAGCGGCAGCTCCGGCGTAAAACCGATGTCCGCGTCGATGAACAGCAAATGCGTGTATTCCGTAAGCCGCAAAAACTCGTTGGCGATCAGATTGCGCGCCCGGGGAATGAGGCTTTCCTGGGACGGCGTCAGCATCCCCGTCTTGATGCCCTGGCTGTCCAGAAAGCCGATGCACGACACCACCGCCCGCAAATACGCCACCGTCACCTGGCCGCTGTAGGCCGGCGTGCCGATCATCAGCATCGGCTTTTTGCCTTCCTCCATCACCTCTCCTCCCCAGGCCGCCCGTCCGGGCCGGCCGCTTCCCGCTCTATCCGGCCTGGGCGGGGCAAAGTCAATTGGTTTGAAGCCCTTGGACAGCCTTGACGGCCTCGGTTACAGTCCCCGGACCAGCAACAAGGCGGCAAGCATGGCGCTCCCTCGCGACATTTTGTGCGAATCCATCATGGAATCCCTGGCCGACGGCGTCTTTACCGTGGACGCCGAGTTCACCATCACATCGTTTAACCGCGCCGCCGGAGCCATCGCCGGCATTGCGCCCGCTCAGGCTCTTGGCCGCAAATGCTGGGAGGTTTTCCACTCCAGCCTGTGCGACGGGGCCTGCGCCCTGGGCCACTGCATCGACAACGACGACACGCTGCAAAACCAGTCCATCTTCATCGTGCGCCCCGACGGCGTCAAAGTGCCGGTCAGCATCAGCGCCGCGCCGCTGCGCGACGCCGCAGGACGCATCGTCGGCGGCGTGGAAAGCTTTCGCGACATCTCGGACTTAAGCCGGCTGCGCAAGGAACTCGAAGGCGTGCGCACCGTCGAGGACATCCTCACCAAAAATAAAGCCCTGGCCCACACCCTCGACCTGCTGCCGCCCATCGCCGAATCCGGCGCCGCCGTCCTTATCCTCGGCGAATCCGGCGTCGGCAAGGAACTCTTCGCCCGGGCCATACACAACCTGAGCCCTGCCGCCAAAGGCCCCTTCGTCGCCGTCAACTGCGGGGCCATCCCCGGCCAACTGCTGGAATCGGAACTGTTTGGCCACGTGCGCGGCGCGTTCACCGACGCCAAGACCGACCGCAAAGGCCGCTTCGCCATGGCCCAGGGCGGCACGCTGTTCCTCGACGAAATCGGCGAACTGCCGCTGCCCCTGCAAGTCAAACTCCTGCGCGTTTTGCAGGAACACGCCTACGAACCGCTGGGCTCCGACGCCACCGTCACCACCAGCGCCCGCATCGTCGCCGCCACCAACCGCGACCTCGAAACCATGATCGCCGAAGGCGCTTTCCGACGCGACCTCTTCTACCGCCTAAGCGTCGCCCGCATGGCCCTGCCGCCCTTGCGCAGCCGGCCCGAAGACATCCCGCTTTTAGCCCACGCCTTCATTGAACGCCAAAACCTCATCGGCCAAAAAGCCGTCACCGGCCTGTCCGAAGCCGCCACCCGGACGCTCTTGCGCCACGACTACCCCGGCAACGTCCGCGAACTCCAAAACATCATCGAATACGCCTGCATCCTGTGCTCCGCCGGACGCATCACCCCCGAACACCTGCCCGATTACCTGCTCCCCAAACCGAACACGCCGGCCACGCCTGGCGCCAACGCCCCCACCACCCTGCGGGCCGCCAAATACCAGGCCGCCAAAGCCGCCCTAGCCCGGCACAACGGCAAAACCATGGCTGCCTGCCGCGAACTCGACATCACCAAGGATACCCTGCGCCGCATCCTGCACACCGGCCCAGGCCAGGCGCTGTCCTGACGCCAGGGCGCGTGCTGCCGCCGCACGGGCGCTGCCCGTGACCTGTCGGGGGGATAATCCCCCGGACACCGGATAAAGGGGCGGGCGGAGGAACATCCGCCCGTTTCGCGTTACAGCGCGTGCTGAAAGATGCGTTCCACCACGGCGCTGTCCACGCGGATAGGGGCGGATTGCAGCAGCGCCTTGGCCAGGGGAGACTTTACGGCCAAACGGGTCAGCGCCGGCACGTCGGCCCCGGTGAAATAGGCGGTCATGGTGGCCGGCTGCCCCAGGCTGTCCAACCACTGGCGCAGCCGGGCCACGGCGACGTCGGTCTCGCCGGGATTGCCCGTCAGGTCCGGGGCGATGGGGTGGAGCAGGTCGGCCAGGATTTCCGGGCTGGCCGGGTAGATTTCGCGCAGCACGGCCGGCAGCAGGATGCCCAGGCCTTCGCCGTGGGCCACGTCGGGATTGATGGCGCTCATGGCGTTTTCCAGGGCGTGGACAAGGTGCAGGCTGCCGCAGTCGATGGCGATGCCGGCGATGGCCGAGGCGTAGGTGAGCCAGTAGCGGGCGTTTAAGTTGCCGGGCTGGCGGATGGCCGTGGGCAAAAACGAGGCGATGATGCGCACGGCGTCCCTGGCCAGGCTGATGGAATAGGGCGAAGCCGTGGTGGCCGTGGCCGCCTCCAGGGCGTGGCACAGGGCGTCGAGGGCTGTTGCCGCCGTATGGCGCGGCGGCAGGGAGACGGTCAGGCTCGGGTCGTCGATGGCGTGGGTCGGGTAAAAGTGCGAGGAGCGCAGGGCATGTTTGTTTTCGCCGTCGGTCTGGGCCGTGGCCGTGGCCGTGCATTCCGAACCCGAGCCGTGGGTGGTGTTGACCACGACCAGGGGCAGGCTGCGGTTGACGGCGACTTTGCCGGAAAAGACGTCGGCGGCCTTCTTGCCGGGATGGGCCAGGAGGACGGCGACGATCTTGGCGGCGTCGATGACGCTGCCGCCGCCGATGGCCAGGACAGCCTGGGCCATGACCTCGCGCCCGGCCGCCGCGGCGGCGTCGCAGTTGGCCAGGGTGGGGTTCTGGCGCACGCCGTCGTAAAGCGCCCAGGCGAGGTGGGCGTCAAGAGCCGGGCGCACGGCGTCCCAGGCCCCGCTGACCTTGGCGGCCACGGGATCGGTGACGACCAGCACGGCGACCTGCCCGCCCCTGGCCAGGTCGGCCAGAATGGCGTTGAGGCGGGACAAGGCGCCGATGCCGAAAACGGTGTTGGGCCTGGTGGGTTGCAGGGTGAAAACGTGGTTGAGGTCGATCTTGCAATGCCAGTTGCCCATGCCAGTCCCCCGGAAACGTTTGGATGATTGTCGGACGGACGGGTCCGGGGGCAGAACATCAATTCCCGTGCCAGCCCGGGATTGACTGGTTCTTCGGGCTATATCGGTAAACTGATTTCAAATTCGCGCGGTCAAATCACCCCGCTTCCCGGGAAACGGCCCGGGGAAAGCGGGATTTGGGGGCGCGGGGCGGTGGTTTGGGGCGATGGGTAGAAAAGAAACACCATGTCACGAGGCTGGGAATTAATGACTCATTCTCCGGCCCGGTCTCAAGGGCCGGGCCGGAGGACGGCATATTTACTTGGAAATGGTGGTGGAGCGGTTGACGTCGGCGTGCCGAAATGCCGGAGGATCAGTGCATGCCTTCGGGCATTTTCGAACCCATGGGCGGCTTTTTCATGATCCACATGAGCACGGCCAGGCCGATGAAGAGCTGGCCCTGGGCGTGGAACACGTCGCAAAAGGCCATGGCGTTGGCCTGCTTGAGCAGCAGCTTGTACAGCGCGCCCGAGGCAGTTTGCGAGGCGTCGTAGAGGCCCAGGACCTTGGGCGCGAGATAGGCGGTCAGGCGCTCCTTGGCCGACTGATAGGACAGGTCGTAGGGCGTGAGGTTTTCGATGAGCCGGGCCTGGTGGAACTGGGCCCGTCTGGCCAAAAGCGTGGTGACGAAGGCCACGCCAAAGGAACCGCCCAGGTTTCGCAGCAGATTGAACACGGCCGAGGCGTTGTTCATGCCCTCGCGGGCAATAAAGGCCATGGTGAGGTAGGACAGGGGCACGAAGAAAAAGGCGATGCCGATGGCCTGGACGTTGCGGGCGGCAATCGCCGTGCCGATGTCGATGTCCAGCGAAAAGCCGGCCATGCGAAACAGCGAATAGGCGCTGATGCAAAGTCCGATGCACAAAAGAATCCGGGCGTCGATCTTGGTGGTGGCCTTGCCGACAATGGGCAGGATGGCCAGCATGATGAGCCCGCCCGGGCCAAGGACCACGCCCGAGAGAAAGGCCGTGTAGCCCATGAGGTTTTGCAGGTAGAGCGGCAACAGCACGATGGAGCCGAAAAAGGCGAAAAACCCGAAGAACATGACGATGTTGCCCATGGCGAAGGTGCGGTCGGCAAAGACCTTGAGATCGACCACCGGATGCTTGCAGCGAAGCTCCCAGATGAGAAAGGCCGACAGGCACACCCCGGCGATGACCGACAGGATCAGGATGTAGTCGGCATTGAACCAGTCGTCCTGCTGGCCCTTGTCGAGAACGATCTGGAGGCAGCCCAGGCCAAGACTCAGCAGGGCCAGACCCAGGTAGTCCACGGCGTCGCCGGCCTTGCGGCGCACCAGATAGTCCGGGTCCTTGATGTAGAACCAGATGAGCGCGATGGCCAGGATGCCGATGGGCACGTTGATGTTAAATATCCAGCGCCAGGAATAGTTGTCGGTGATGTAGCCGCCCAGAAGCGGCCCGAGGATGGGACCGAGCACCGCGCCCATGGCGAAGATGGCCATGGCCAGGCCGCGTTCCTTGGGCGGATAGGCTTCGAGCAGGATGGCCTGGGACATGGGCTGCAGCCCGCCGCCGCCGACGCCCTGGATGATGCGGAAAACGACCAGCATCCCGAGATTGGTGGCCAGGCCGCAGCACATGGAGGCGATGGTGAAGACGGTGACCGACCACAGGAGATAGTTGCGCCGCCCCAGGAGCTTGGAGAGAAAGCCGCTGATGGGGATGACGATGGCGTTGGAGACGAGATACGAGGTGAGCACCCAGGTCACCTCGTCCTGGCCGGCCGACAGGCTGCCCTGGATGTGGCCCAGGGCCACGTTGGCGATGGAGGTGTCGAGAATCTCGATCAGCGTCGGCACCATCACCGCCAGGGTGATGAGCCATTTGTTGGGGGCTTGTTCGGCCATGGGGTTTAGTTGGTGCGAATCACGGGCACGACGCTCATGCCCAGGCGCAGTTGCGGGAGCTTGTCGGCCGCGCTCTTGTCAAAGACGATCTTGACCGGGATGCGCTGGACGATTTTCACGTAGTTGCCCGAGGCGTTTTCCGAAGGGAAAAGCGAGAACACCGAGCCGGTGCCGGCCTGGATGGATTCCACCGTGCCGGTGATGGCATGGCCCGGGAAAGTGTCCACCTCGATGTCCACGGGCTGGCCCGGGCGCACGTCCCTAAGCTGGGTTTCCTTGAAATTGGCCGTGACCCACAGGTCCTTGGAATCCAGCGGCACCACGGTCATGAGCGCCTGTCCGGCGGCCACCAGCCGGCCGGATTCGATCTGCTTTTTGGTCACATGTCCGGCCACAGGGGAGGTGATGCGGGTGTAGGCCAGATTGAGTTCGGCCTGCTTGACCTTTTGCCGGGCCAGTTCCACCTTGGCCCGCTGGGCAGCGGCCTCGCGGGTCTGGATGACGGCCTGTTCCTCGCCGGTCTGGGCCAGTTCGATTTCCGAGCGCAACCGCTTGATGACGGCCTCGATGGACTCCAGGCGGCGTCCGGCTCCGTCGGCCTTGGCCTTGGCGGCCCGCAGCTGGGCTTCGTGGGCCCGGCGCTTGTTTTCGATGCTGTCGAGGTCGGACTGGGACACGGCGTCCTTGGTGCGCAGTTGGCTGATGCGGGTGTGGTCGAGGTTGTCCTGGTCGAGCTGGGCCGCGATTTGGGCGGCGTCCTGCACGGCGGCGTCGCGTTCTTTGACGGCCTGGTCCAGACTGCGCTGCTCGCTTTCGAGCTGGGCCCGGGCGCCGGTGACCTTGGACGAGGTCTGGGAGCGCTGGAGCGGCACGCCCAGTTCCTGGGCGGCCAGCTGGCTTTCGGCGGCGGCCAGATCGGCCCGGGCCTGGGCCAGGGCCACTTCGTAGTCGGTGGGGTCCAAAACGGCCAGCAGGTCGCCGGCGGCCACGAGCTGGTTGTCCTCCACCGGCGCTTCGTCCACATAGCCGGCCACGCGCGGCGTGATGGGATGGATGCGGCCGTCCACAAAGGCGTCATCGGTGGACACCTTGCCCCGGGCGTAGAGATAATAGCCCAGCGACAGCAAGGCCACGGCGGCTACGGCCAGGACCATGACGCGTTTCTTGCGGTCGGCCGGCTGGCCTTCGGGCTTGTGCTTGGAGCGGAAAGCGAATTTCATGGGGTGTCCTGGGTTTCGGGCAGGCGGTCGAGGCCGGCCTCGATGCGGGCGAGGATATCGCGCAGGGTGGCCTTGTCGGCTTCGGTGACGTCGGCGTAGACCGTGCGGGCAAAGGATTGCACAATGGGCACGATGGCCTGGGCCAGTTCGCGTCCGGCCGGGGTGAGGTAGAGCCGCTGGGAGCGCCGGTCGTCCGGGTCGCGCCGGCGGACCAGCAACTGCTTGTCCTCCAGACGGTCCAGGATGCGGGTGACGGTGGTCTTGTCCTTGACGGTGCGTTCGCCCAGGGTCGCCTGGGTGATGCCGTCGTTTTCCAGGAGCCAGCGCAGCGCCACCCACTGGTCCGGGGTCAGGTCATGGCCGGCCGCCGTGAAGGCCCGGCGCAGGGCAATCTTGATCCGGGCGGCAGCATGGCCTACGGCATAACCGACGGCGTTATCGAGATCGTAGCGGGAGGCATGGTCCATGGAGTTTCTCACTGTGGGGGCAACAACAGTTGCCGGCGGGAAAATATCGATGACAACCATCGGCGTCAAGGGACGCCGTGACCGTCAGGGGGTGCGCTGATGGAGGCGCTTCGCCGGTTGGCCACGGCCGTATGGGACATGGCCCGGTTTCGAGACCACGGCCGGCCCCGTCTGGCCGCCCTGGAAATATTTAAATACATCGGCCCCGGGCTGCTCGTGACCGTGGGCTTCATCGACCCGGGCAACTGGGCCTCCAACGTGGCCGCCGGGGCGTCCTACGGCTATCATTTGCTGTGGATGGTGACGCTGTCCACCATCATGCTCATCGTCTTGCAGCACAACGCCGCCCACCTGGGCATCGCCACCGGCCTGTGCCTGTCCGAGGCGGCCATGCGCCATCTGCCCAAGGGCGTGGCCGTCACGGCGCTGGGCACGGCCGTGGCCGCCTCGGTGTCCACGGCCCTGGCCGAGCTTTTGGGCGCAGCCATCGCCTTGCGCATGCTTTTCGGGCTGCCCTTGTGGCTGGGAACCCTGGCCGCGCTCATCGTGGCCTTGTGGATGCTTTTCGGCAAGTCCTACCGGCGCATCGAGCGGCTCATCATCGGCGGCGTGTCGCTTATCGGCCTGGCCTTTCTCTTCGAACTGTCCCTGGTCCATGTCGACTGGAGCGCGGCGGCCCTGGGCTGGGTGCGTCCGAGCCTGCCCGAGGGGTCGCTGCCCGTGGTCATGAGCGTCCTTGGGGCGGTGGTCATGCCTCACAACCTTTTTTTGCACTCGGAAGTGATCCAGAGCCGGCAGTGGAACCTCGACGAACCGGAGATGATCCAGCGCCAGCTCAAGTACGAGTACCTGGACACGCTTTTCTCCATGGGCGTGGGCTTTTGCATCAACAGCGCCATGATCCTGCTGGCCGCGGCCGCCTTTTTCGGCCGAGGCCTGGAGGTGACCGAACTGGAGCAGGCCAAGTCGCTGTTAACCCCCCTTCTCGGCAACGCGGCCGGGATCGTTTTCGCCGTGAGCCTGCTTCTGGCCGGCCTGGCCTCCAGCGTTACGGCCGGCATGGCCGGGGGCAGCATCTTCGCCGGCATCTTCGGCGAACCCTACGACATCCGCGACAGCCATTCGCGCATGGGCGTGGCCGTGACGCTTGTTGGCGGCGCGGTGGCCATTCTGCTGGTCGGCGATCCCCTCAAGGGCCTTATCTGGTCCCAGATCGCCCTGTCCATGCAGTTGCCGGTGACCATCCTCCTGCAAATAAGCCTGACCTCGCGCCGCGCGGTCATGGGACCCTACGCCAATCGGACCTCCACCACGCTGGTGTTGGGCGCAACAGCCCTGGTGGTCATCGGGCTCAATCTCATGCTCCTGGTCGACACGCTTTTCTCCTGACCCGGCCCGCCATAAAAAAACGCCGCCGTCCGGAGCCCGGGCGGCGGCGTTCTCCCCTCACAGAAAACGAACTACTTCTTGCCTTTCTTGGCCTTGGGGGCGGCAGCCTTGTCCGGGCCGGGGTAGTTGGCGACCATGCCGCCCATCTTCATGCACTCATTGACGCTGGCGGTCATGACGGTCTTGTCGCCGACCTTGCACTCCCAGGTCTTTT
>JAEZEM010000133.1 GCA_023417745.1 Pseudomonadota bacterium | reverse complement strand
CCCACAGTCAGGAGTTCCAAGAAGCCTTGGCGGCCTCGACCACCCGTTAAAAGTTTTTGGGGGAAGGAGGGGTGTGGGGAGAAAACCCCCTTTTTTCAAAAAGGGGGTTTCCTCCCCACAAAATACTTATGTCGCAACACGTCAGACAGATTGCCAAGGACGCTTCCATTGTCGGGGGCGCGACCTTGTTGTCGCGGATACTCGGGTTTTTCCGGGATATGATCCTGGCCTACGTGCTCGGAGCCGGCATTGCCGCCGACGCCTTTTACGTGGCCTATCGCCTGCCCAACATGATGCGCCGGCTTTTCGCCGAAGGCTCCATGACCATGGCCTTCGTGCCGGTCTTTCAGAAGCTGCGCGAGGAAGTGGGCGACGAGAAGGCCTTTGCCATGCCGCGCTCGGCCATGGTCTGGCTGCTCATCATTCTGAGCGTGCTGACCACCCTGGCCATCGTTTTCGCCCGGCCGCTGACCAAACTCATCACCCCGGGCTTTGCCGACGATCCGGCGCTGTTTGATCTGACCGTGGATCTCACGCGCATCGTCTTTCCCTACATCATCGAGATTTCCGCCGTGGCCCTGTGCATGGGCGTGCTCAATTCCTTCGGCCATTTCCTGGCCCCGGCCCTGGCCACCTCCGAACTCAACACCATCATCATCCTTGGCGCGGGCGTGGCCTGGCTGTTCGGCTTCGATCCGGCCTACACCCTGGCCTGGAGCGTGGTCATCGGCGGCATCGGACAGGTCTACATGCAGATGCCGCAACTCAAAAAGTTCGGCTTCACCTGGCGCGGGCCATGGTCGCTGCGCGACAAGGGCGTGCTGCGTATGGGCCTTTTAATGCTGCCCACGGCCTTTGGCGCGGCGGTCTATCAGCTCAACATCGTGCTGGGGACGCTGCTCGCCTCTTACCTGCCCACAGGCTCCATCTCGTACCTCTACTACGCCGACCGGCTGGTGCAGTTTCCTCTAGGCGTCTTTGGCGTGGCCGTGGGCACAGTCGCTCTGCCGGGCTTGGCCAAGCTGGCCTCGGCCGGCAAGACCGGGGAATTCGTCGACACCTTAAACGCCTCGCTGCGCCTCACCCTTTTCATCTGCCTGCCGGCCGCCGCCGGGCTTATCGCCCTGGCCGACCCCATGGTGCGGGTGCTTTTCGGACGCGGAGCCTTTGGCGAGCCGGCCATCGCCGCCACCGCCGGGGCGCTGGTGGCCTACGGCGTGGGCCTGCCCGCCTTTGCCTGCGTGCGGCCGCTGTACTCCGCCTATTTCGCCCTGTCCGACACCCGCACCCCGGCCATCGTGGCGGCAGTGTGCCTGGTGGTCTACGTCATCGCCGGCCTAGCGCTTATGGGCTCCACCGGCCATGTCGGGCTGGCCCTGGCCACCTCCATCTCGTCCTGGGTCAACATCGCCGCCCTGGGCTTGGTCCTTCGCAAAAAACTCGGCGGCGGCTGGTTCCGGCCGGGCCGCACCACCGTCATCGGCACGATCTTAAGCCTCGGCGTCGGCTTCGGCGCCCACGCCACGGCCGACCGGCCCTACCTGTCGCTCGTCCTCATCGTCCTCTGGGCCATAGCTTACATGGGCGTCGCCTCGCTGCTGCGCGTCGAGGAAGCCCGGATGCTCACCGACTTTGTTCGCAGGAAGATAAGAGCAAGAAAATAAAGCGGGCCGGCAGGGATTCCCCACCGGCCTCGCCCTGAAAGGAAGTGTAAAGGGGCGGCAGGTTCTCGGATATCGGTGCGGGTGCGCCAAGAGACTGTCAAGAAGGCTTGCCGAGGCGATACTTGCGCCGCTGCGCCCTGTGACGCCGGCATCACCGCCGCCCCAGCGACCCGAGCGCGACAAGCGCGGCTGTTTCGGCTACACCGGGCAAAACGCTTCGGAGCCGCGCCCATGAAAAGCTACCGCAAGGAACTGTGGTTCAACATTCCTTCCCGCCGAGGTTTCGTCAACATCACCCGCGACGTGGAGGCCTGCCTCAAGGAATCCGGCGTCACCGAAGGCCTATGCCTGGTCAACGCCATGCACATCACGGCTTCGGTCTTTATCAACGACGATGAATCCGGCCTGCACCACGACTACGAAGCCTGGCTGGAAAAGCTTGCCCCTCACGAGCCCGTGTCCGGCTACCGCCACAACGTCGGCGAGGACAACGCCGACGCCCACATGAAGCGCCAGATCATGGGCCGCGAGGTCGTGGTGGCCATAACCGAAGGCCGCCTCGACTTCGGCGCCTGGGAACGCATCTTCTACGGCGAGTTCGACGGCCGGCGCAAAAAACGCGTGCTGGTCAAGATCATCGGGGAATAGCCCCGCCCACCCGCAGCGACATTGCGCCTATAAACTCTCCGCCCGCTTGTGTTTGCCCTATGAATGCCCATCCCCCGTCCCCGGACCACGACGCTCGGCCAAGGCTCGGCCGCAAGCACTGGATCGACTGGCTGCGAGCCCTGGCCGCCTTTGCCGTGGTGGTCATCCACGTCACCGCGCCGCTCTACGCCCAAATCGCCGTCCTGCATCGCGCCGACTGGTGGATCGCCAACATCGCCAATTGCGCCGTGCGTTTTGCCGTGCCGCTTTTTGTCATGCTGGCCGGCGCGCTGCTCTTGGGCCGCGACGAGGACGCCGTCGCCTTCTACGGCAAACGGGCCGCGCGCCTGCTGCCGGCTTTTATCTTCTGGAGCGTGTTCTATCTGCTCTTTGCCTGGGCCACCGGCGGCGACGGCCTGGACCTGCGAGAGCGCTTCGTCAATGCCGTCCTCGTCACCGGCGCGACCTATTACCACCTCTGGTACCTGCCCATGTTTTTCGGGCTGATGCTCGTCCACCCCTTCGTAAATGCCTGGCTCATCGGCCGGCGACCCGAGCGGGCCGATCTCGTCGCCTTTTTCGCGGCGGTCGCCCTTTTCGCGGCCCTGCACCAGACGGCGGAACTCATCGAAGCGATAAAGGGCCTACGCTTGGAATGGGCCGGGGCCTTTGCCTGGTTCGTGGGCTGCTACGTGGCCGGCTACGTGCTCGAAACGCGCCTTGCCCGGCCCTGGCCCAACTGGCTCCTGACCGGCGTTTTCCTGGCGGTGGTCGCGGCCGGAGCCCTGGGCAATTTCGCCCTGGTGATGGCCACGGGACTGGTCCAGCGACAATTTGTGCTGCCCGATTCCGGCCTCGCCGTCCTGGTCATGACGGCGGCGCTGTTTTGTCTCTTCCGGCAAAACGCCGCGCGGCTGCCCCAAAGCCGATTCGTTGCCGCAGCGGCCGAGGCGAGCTTTGGCGTCTACCTCATCCATCCGGTCTTTTTGTACGTCCTCGACCATGCCCTGCCCCTGCCCCGGCAAGGGGCGGCCTGGTACGTCCCGCTGGCGGCGCTTGGCGTCTTTCTCGCCTCCTTGGGGACCATCGCGGCCTTGCGCCGCATCCCGCTTTTCCGGGCCGTCTGCTGAGACAGTTCGCCAACCAACCGCGCCGCCGCTTCCCTCGCCTCCGACGACAAAGCCCCGGCAACGACGCGCCAACGCCGCTGCCGGGGCCGCTACAGAGGCCGCAAGAACTGCCAGCCGCTATTTGGCGCTGGCGTAAAGGGTCTTGATGGACTCCCCGAGCTTCTGGGCCAGGGGCGAGGCGGCCATGCGGTCCATGACCACTTCGATGTAGGCTCCCGTGCCGCAAGTTTCGGCTTTGGCCATGGCCGCTTCCAGTTCGGCGTTGGTCGTCACTTTGGCGCAGAACCAGTCCGACAGCCCAAACGCGGCCGGGATCTGGCTATACTTCCAGGGAGCCAGATCGTTGTACGAACTCATGGGATTTTTGCACAGCAGCCGCTCGATCAGATAGCCGTCGTTGTTGAGGCAAAAAACGATGGGCTTGAGCCCATGCAGGCCGAATTGTCCCAGTTCCTGCACGGTCATCTGGTGCGCGCCCTCGCCGGTGAAAAGGAGCGTGCGGCGCTGCGGCGCGCCAAGGGCCGCGCCAAAGGCGGCCGGCGTGGCCCAGCCGATGGCTCCCCACAAGGTCTGGTTGAAAAATTCCGCGCCCTCGGGCATCAGCGCAAATCCCAGCCCCATGGACACCGTGCCGGTCTCGGCCATGACGATGTCGCCCGGGCGCAGGAACTTCTCCCAGCGCGGGTAGAGGTAGTCCGGGGTGATGGGATCATCCGGCGCGCCCTTGGGCTCGCCCAGGCCCTTGGCCCGGGGATGGCTGATGGTCTTGGCCGGCAAAAGGCGATCCAGCCCGGCCAGAACATCGCGCATTTCGACGTTGGGGAAGGTGGCGTAGCCCACCCGCACCTCGTGCTGCATGACGGCGATCATGCGGCTTTGGTCGATGTGGGCGGTAAAAGCGCCGGTGTTGAAATCGCTCCAGTGCGCCCCGAGGTTGAGCACCAGATCGCAGCCCTCGACGAAATCGCGCACTTCCGGGTTCATGATGCGGCCGTCGTAGAGCCCAACATAGCCGGGCAGCGTCTCATCCAGGGCCGTCTTGTCCATGAACATCGTGGCAAAGGGCAGCCCGGTCCGCTCCAGCAGCTCCCGGGCGGTCTGGCGCAACCCCAGCCGGGCGATGAGGTAGCCGGCCAGGACCACGGCCGTGCCGGCCCCGGCGAACTTTTCGGCCATGGCCTCCAGGCAGGCGGCCAGTACGGCCGGGTCGCTCACCGGCGCTTCCGGGGCGCAGACGTACTCCCCGGGCAGGGCCTTGTTGGCCTGGTCCTGGGGCAGGGCCATATAGACCGGCCGGTTGCGGGTCAGGCCCGCCTCGATGCAGCGTTCGATCTGGCAGGCGGCGTTTTCGGCGGTCAAAATGGCGCTGGCGCAGGCCACGGGCTTGGCCATGGCGGCAAAGGCGTCGAAGAGGCCGTCGCCCAGGGTGTGGTGGACCACCCGGCCCAGGCGCTGGGTGGAGATGCTTGGCATTCCGACCAGATGGAACACGGGCAGATGCTCGGTGTAGGAGCCGGCCACGCCGCAGATGGCCGACAGCTCGCCCACGCCGTAGGTGGTGCAAAGGGCAGCCTTGCCGCGCACCCGGGCATAGCCGTCGGCGGCGTAGGCGGCGTTGAGTTCGTTGGTGCAGCCGATCCACCGCATGTCCGGGTCGTCGTCAACGGCGTCGTTTAGGGCAAAGGCAAAATCGCCGGGCACGCCGAAGACGTCGGTGACGCCGATGGCCTTGAGGCGCGACATAAGCAGTTCGATGACGGTCTGGGGCATGAAAATCCTCCGCTGGATACGGCTTATAAAGAGTCAGTTGCCAGGCAATGGGCCGCAAACCGAACTTGCCCATTGTTTATTTCATACACAGCAGGCGTAGCGGAGGCAACGCCTGGCGGGCTTGGCCGGAAAGATGGACAACCGGCCCCCGTGACGCTTAAATAAGCATAAAAAGGCTACGCCAAATCGACCCCAAGGAGTCGGCCATGCCCATCGACCTGCGCTGCTTCGCCACCCTGGCCCCGCTCATGCCGGCCAATGCCGGCGCGTTCCCCATCGCCCCCGGGGAGACCGCCCTTGATCTGGTCCGACGTCTGGACATTCCCCTGGAAGAAATCAAGCTCGTGTTCGTCAACGGCGCGGCCGCGTCCCTGGACACCGTGCTGGCCGACGGCGACCGGGTCGGCATCTTTCCGCCGGTGGGCGGAGGCTGAGACCGCGCCGCCCTCCCAAGTCTCGGCCCGCCGCGCTTTCCAGCGGCGGTTCTGATCGGGCGGGCGCGCCGTGCGGGAGGGCCTGCCCTGTCAGGCAAGCGACCGCGACCGTGCGGAAACGGCCTCGTCGCAAAGACCTTGCGTCACTGTCGCCGTCAGTCTCCAGGCCTTTGGCCGTCGGCCTCAGTAGCGCGGCCGACCGGCCTGCCAGGCGGCATAGGCGGCCAGCCCCATTTCGGCCATACGCCGGTTGTTGTCGCGCCAGCGCTCGGCCAGCCCCGGCGGCAAGCCCGGGTCGCAGCCAGCGAAATCCGGGCACTCGAAACAGTAGCCCACGGCCCGCTCCCGGGTGCAGTCCTTGACCCGGCAGTCGCCCAGCAGGCAATGGCCCGTGCGGCAGCCCGAGCAGCCGCCCTTGCCCAGACGCTCCAGCACCCGCTCGAAATCGCCGTAGGCGTCAAACACCGGATCAAGGCGAGCAAAAAAGGCCGCCCGCTGGCCAAAGCCGCCCAGCTCTCGGGCCAGTTCCCGGGACAACCGGCCGATGGGGCTGTCCGGATTGTCCAGGCAGCGGCCGCAGTCCAGCCCGCACGGGGCAATGCGCTCACGCAGAGCGGCTTCGTCGGTCATGAATACTTCTCCTTCGGTCTTGGTTCATGGCAACCGCCGGCACGGGACGGCCCATCGTTAAAGAGCGCGCCCTCAGCCCCAAAACACGGAGCAGCCCGCAAACGCCAGTCCGACCAGCATTGGCCGGGTCCAGACACGGCGGCCGCACAGCCGACTTGCTCTCAGACAGACAAGGACCGGCACAGCGGCGCAGACGGCGAACTTGGCCGCGACCGGCAAAGCCGTGCCGCACAGCCAGTATTGCAGCACCACCACCGGCGGGAAGTGGTACAAATACAAATCAAATGACGTCCGTGACAAGTCCGGCCGCCGCCAGAACGAGCCGGCCTTGACCCGGCCAAAGAGCGCTGCGGCCAGGCCGATGGCGGCCAAGGCGAAAGCCGTGCGGGCCAGGCCATGGGCCAGGGACAACGGCATGGCCGGCGCTCCGGCCGCCCAAGCCTGCATGGCCTGGCCGCCGGTCCGGGCCATGGCGGCCAGGGTGATGCAAAACGCCAGTCCCCAGACCCAGGGCCGGCCGGGCAGACCGTGGTCGGCCGACCAACCGCGCTTCCAGACAGACGCGCCGAGCAGGAAAAATCCGGCATACAGCGGCAGGCGCGTGGGCTGGAACACCAGAAACGGCCCCAGCCTGGCCCAGGCCGGATCGGGGCAAGCCATCTGGCCGAATCCTGCCGCCAGGCCGACGCCCAGGGCCAGCCAGCCAATACGGCCCCAGCTCGGGCCGCCCCGGGATTCGCGCCGCGTCAGTCCCGGACCAGCCGCCAACCGCGCCGCCGCCAGAACCAGGCAAAAGACGAACAGCATGGCCAAAAACCACAGGTGAAACGACCACAAAAGCGTCTGGCACGCCTTGGCCGTGTCGGCGCTGGCGAACAGCATAAAGCGCCAGTCCAGGGCCGTTGGGGCAATGGCCAGCCAATGGGCGAAAAAGCCGTCCAGGCCGCCTTTATCGCGGTAGTCGACGTAGGCGATGATGGGGCAGAAAAACAACGTCAGCCCGACAAGGGGCACGAGCAGCCGTCTGGCCCGGCCGGCCAGAAAGCCGGCCAGGCCGCGCCGGCCCAGGGACGGCAGGGCGAAATAGCCGGCCACGGCAAACAGCAGCGGCATGGTCGCGCCGTCGCAGACCAGCAAAATGAGGTCCGCCAGGGCGCTCTTGACCGGATCGCGCACATACCACCAGGGCACGTGGGCGCTGTAGGCCACGGCGGCGTGCTGGACCACCACGGCCAGGACGCCGGCCAAGCGCAGGGCGTCGAGCCGCCAAAACCGAGCAGGTGTTTCCTGACCCGAGTTCATGCCGCGCCTCCTTGAGTGTTTTGGCCGACGGCCCGCAATCCGGGCAAAGCATGGCGGAAACACTGATCGGCAAACACCGGCCAGTGCTCGGCCATGGGCGGATGCTCGGGCACGATGCGCCGGTAGTTTTGCCACAAAAGCGCCTGATAGAGGCATGGCCCCAGGACGCAGGACATCATGGCCACCAGGGTCGTCACCGGCGCGTCCGGGCCGGCGAATTCGGCCATCAGCCCCAGCATGGCCATGGTCTGGGGCCGGCTGTGGCGCTCGGCCATGTCGCCGAGAAAGGGCGTGGGGTTGGCCAGTTCCATGGTCCACAAACGCAGGAAGGCGTCGCCGACCTCGCCGTGGGTGAAAAGCACCTGACAATAGACCTCGATCAAAAGCCGCAAGCGCTCCTCGGGGCCGGCCCCGGCCTTGGCCTCGTCCATAAGGCGCTGGCGGAACCGCTGATCGGCGGCGGTAAAAAGCACTTCCAGCACGGCCTGATAGAGCTTGTCCTTGCCGCCATAATAGTACTGCACAGCGCTGACGTTGACGCCGCCGGCCTCGTGGCACACGGCCCGCACGGTGGCCCCCTTGTAGCCCTTGGCGGCAAAAACCCGGACAGCAGCCCAGAAGAGCTTTTCCTTGACCCCGGCCTCGGTTGCGTCCATGGCCCCTCCGCAAACATTTGTTTCAAACATTTGTTTGCAACAAATGCCCCAAGGCCGCGACCTCGTCAAGGGTTGATGTTGTCCCCTATCGCCAACCCCCAAGCCCGGGTCGGAGCCGCCTTTCTCTTGCCAAGAGCCGATCCGTCACTTATTTGAAACACTAGTGGAAGTGTCTGGATTTTGGCTTGGCGCGCGGCGCGCCCTGGAGCGTCTGTGATCGCGGAACGAGACTTGCATATATCGGGGTAAGCATGGATGAATTGACACCCCCCACCACCGACCCGGCAGCGGCGCGCGGCAGCGTCATCGTGGCCGTCATCGGCGCGCTCATCGTCATGGGCGTGCTGGCGGCGGCCATCCAGAAGCAGTTCGGCGCATCGTCGAGTTCCGTGGTGACGGAAAACCGGGCCGACAGCGCGACCTATGCCGCCTATTCCGGCCTCTCGTTCGCGGCGGCCCAAAACGACAGCGCTCTTTCGACCATGCACACGGCCGGAGCCACCAACTACACCCTGGCCACCGGCCTCACCTTCAACCTGACCGTGGGCGCAAAAAATACCGGAACTGGAAAGTATCCGGTCACTGTGGTCGGCACGGCCAGCCCCGGCTCGGGCACCGAGGCCAACGCCTACATGTCGGCTTCCATCACGCCGGTGTCGTCGGGAAACAACAACACCGGCGGCGTGTCGGATTACGTCATGTCGTCAGGCGGCGCGGCCAAGGTAGCCGGCTATGTGGCCGGCGACATTCTGGCCAACACCGTAACCCTGCAAGGCGGCTCGACGGTCGCCGGTTCCCTCACCACGACCTCCACCACTACCCCACTGGTCATAACCGGCGGCATCACCGTGGGCGGCACGGGAGAAGTCATCTGCTCCAATTCCAGCATCACGGTGAGCGGCGGCTCCAACGTGGTCAACGGGACCCTCTACTCCCAGGGTGATGTGACCATCGACGGAGGAGCCACGGTCACCGGCGACATTTACGCCAAGGGCATCGTCACCATAAACGGCGGCTCCACCGTCATCGGCAACATCCACAGCCAGTCCAAGGTCAATTTCCTCAGCGGCAACATGGGTTCGTCGACGGTCAAGCGCTACATCTACGCGGCCGACACCGTGACCGTCACCGGCGGGCTCACGGAATACGTCGACATCCACAGCCAGACCAACATCGCCCTGCAAAACATCACGATCTACGGCAACATGTACGCCAAGACCGGGGTGACCACCCAGCAGTGGCTGACCCACCTCTACGGCAACACCTACACGAACCCGACAGCGCCGACCGCGCCTGTGGCCTGCGCGACCTACACCGCGCCCACAGCGCCAGTGTTTACGGCGACAGCGCCTCGGAACATTACCAGCCAGACCACCATAACGGCAGGAGATTACAACTACACATCGTTCAGCACGGACTGGGTCAACCTCTGTTTCGATGTATCCGGCGGCGACATCAACATCTTTGTCTCGGGAAACGCCTCCAGCAACGCCACACCCTACATTAAAACATCCTCAACCGGGGATTGTTTCAACAGCAGCAACAAGATGGACAGCATCGACGAGACATTTTCCGCGGCAGCCGCCAAGGTGTTTCTCTACACGGGCGGAACCTTCACCCTGGGCGGCGGCGTGGACTGGTTCGGCACGGTGCTGGCAAACGGCAACATCTATCCCGCCGGCGGCACGGCCGTCATCGGTTCGCTGCACAGCATCAACGGCTCGGTCAACCCCAACGGCAGTTGGTACGAAATCAAGTACGTCAAGTCGAACTACCTGAGCAGCCATTAAGGGTTACCCACGACATCCCATGAAAAAGGCCGGGATTTCCCGGCCTTTTTCAGGAGAAGCTTGTGTTCACGCTTGAGGATGGGCCATGACGTTTGCCCTTGGAACCCAGCGAACAATGGCTGCACGCCCTTTTCCCGGCTGTTCGGCCCGAGGCCGCGCTATTTTGGAGGCGTTGCAGTCAAGGCCCGCTCAAGCCGACGCTGCGCGCCGTCTCGCCTACACGCCCATGATGTTGTAGCCGGAATCGACGAAAATCACCTCGCCCGTGGTGCCCGACGACAGATCCGAGGCCAGGTACAGGGCGCAGCGGCCAATGTCCTCCAAGGTGATGTTGCGGCCCAGCGGCGAACGGTTCTCGATGGTTTCCAGGATGGTGCGGAAACCGTGGATGGCCGAGGCGGCCATGGTCTTGACCGGGCCGGCGCTGATGGCGTTGATGCGCACGCCGCGCTTGCCGAGGTCCACGGCCAAGTAGCGCACGCTGGCTTCCAGGGCCGACTTGGCCACGCCCATGGCGTTGTAGTTGGCGACGACCCGGCCCGAGCCATAGTAGCTGAGCGTCATGACCGAGGAGCCGGGCGTAAAAAGCGGCTCAAAGGCCCGGCACAGAGCGACAAGCGAATAGGCCGAGACATCGAGGGCCACGCGGAAGCCCTCGCGGCTGGTGTCGATGAACCGGCCGGCCAGATCCTCGCGGTTGGCGTAGGCGATGGAATGGACCAGACAGTCCACGCCGCCGAGCTTTTCGCCGACGAACCGGGCGGCGGCGGCGATTTCCTCGTCGCTGGAGACGTTGCACTGAAAGATGCACTCGGCCCCGAGTTCGGCGGCGATGGGTTCGATGCGCTTGCGGATGGGTTCGGCGGCGTAGCCAAGGGCCAGCCTGGCCCCTTGCTCGCGCAGGACCTTGGCGATGCCGTAAGCGATGCTGCGTTCGTTGACCACGCCGAAAATCACGACTTTTTTATCCCGCATCAGCATGGGGTTTCTCCTTGCCGGAAAGCCCGGCGTTTTGCCTCTGGGGCGGCTGGAGCCGCCCAGAGGCTCCAAAAACTGTGTCAGATTCCCGCCCGCCGACGCGATAACGCCCCCCCCTTGACCCAGGTGGGGTTTCCAAAGGGGCTCAGCCCCTTTGGCCGCCGGAGGCAAGTCTTCTCTAGCCCTGGCATCGCGTCCAAGAAAAGCACATCGGACATTTCTCAGGCAACAGACTAAAACCATTAATTTTTCTTAAAAAATACTATCGTATTTTTTAAGGGGACGCGACACTAGCCCCGGGTCTCGGCTTCTCGAATGAGCCCGGACAGCAGCAGTTCCAGGGCGCGGTCCACGCGTTCGCGGTCGGCGTCGTCGTAGAGGTTGAGGCCGCCGAAGACGCCGCTTTGGCGGGAGCGCACGGTCAAAAAGATGGCCGCGCCGCCGAGCACGGCCACGATGGCCGTCAGGTCCAGGCTCTCGGGCACGTCGCCGGTGACGGTCTCGAAAAATTCCAGGGCCGAGCGCACGCGGGGGTATTCGAGGAGCCGGGTGTAGCGGTTGCGCGACATGAGCTCCCAGGCCAGGATGTCGAGTGTTCGCGGCCGGGCGAGCAAGCCCCGGATGGTGGCCTTGAAGTAATGGGCGAGCTGGGCGCGCGGCGGCATGGCGGCGAAACGCTCGGCCACGTCCTCGCGCAGTTCGTCGACAGTGGGCCAAAAGGCCGAGGACTGGCCAAAGGCCGTGACTACGTCGTCGAAATCCTGGAAGTGGCGCAGGATGACGCCCCGCTCCAGGCCGGCCGTCCGAGCCAGGAGGTCTAGGGAAAGCTCGTCGAATCCCTGCTTGGCGAGCAGGTCGCCCAAGGCTTCCAGAATGCGCTGGCGCACCGTGCGCGGTTTGCCGATGGGAATGATCTTGACGCCGGACATGGTCCCCCTGGGGTCGCGTTCTCGAACAGCGCCTGTTGGAAAAAACCGGCCGTAGCGCTTATGAGGCGCGCCTGGCCCGGATAAAGACGTCCAGGGTCACGAGCAGGCACACGGCCATGATGCTGCCGTCGCGGATGAAGGTGGCCTGGGAAATGGCGTCGTCGGCCTTGGTGGTAAAACAGCCGCACTGGGTGGCGATGCCCTTGTGCCAGGCCCAGGCCATGGCCGAAAGAAACACGGCCATCATGAGGCTGGCCGAAAGGGAAGCGCCCCGGGCCACGAAACCGGTGATGAGGCACATGCCGACCACCACCTCGATCCAGGGCAGGGTCAACGCCACGACGGACACGGCCATGTCGGGCAAAATCTGGTAGTTGCGGATGATCTTGGCAAAGGCCATGGGGTCGACGATCTTGTCCCAGGCCGCGAACAGGAAGAGCAGGCCAAGGGCCATGCGCAGCAGTACGAAGAAAACCCTCATGCTCCGCCCTCCGTGGGTCCGCCGACAGCCAACCAGCCGTCGAAGCCTTCCGGCATCACCGTGACGAACGTAAAACCGGCCGTACGCAGGGCTTCGCCGAGTTCCTTGCTCTTGTCGCACAGCAGATTGCCGCAGTAGACGACGATACGGTCCTCGGCCTTGAGGCCGAGGTTGCCGGCGGCGGCGTCGAGGTCGCCGTACATGGCCTCCTGGGGCAGGTTCTTGGCCCCGGTCACGTGGTGCATGGCAAATTCCTCGGCCGTACGGGCGTCGACGAAAACCACCCCGGGCCTGCCGAGCATGGTCACGGCGGCGTGGGGATCAATGGTTTCCAGGCCCCGTCGCAGGGCGTCGCGCTTGTCCAGGGCGGCAAAATCCACGATCCAGGGCACAGGTTCCTGCCGGGCCATGTTCATGGCCACCGACAGTCCGACGCCCAGGATCACAATGACCGCCAACTCCAACCAAAGCGGCGCAAGCCGCTGTGTCCCAACCCCCGCCATACCATCCCGCCTTGACAAGGTTTCCCGCCCACGAGCATATATTCCGTCGTAAAGGCTTGCTATCCTACACGCAGCCCCAAGCGCAACCCGCAACACGGAGCCAGCCATGCCGACCGACGCCGTCCCGGCCATCCAAAACGTCTCCGCCGACGAGGCGCGACGTCTGCTCGACGCCGCCCGGCCAGGCGAGATCACCCTTCTCGACGTGCGCATGGAGCCGGAATACGAAGAATTCCACCTGCCCGGCGCGAAGCTTCTGCCCCTGCCCGAACTGCCCGACCGACTCGGGGAAATCGACAAGAGCAAGCCCGTGGCCGTGTATTGCCGGGGCGGCGTCCGAAGCGCTGCCGCAGCGAAGCTCCTGGCCGGAGCAGGCTTTCCCCACATCGTCAATCTGCTTGGCGGGGCCATGGCCTGGCAGGGCGCGGCGGCTGTGGGCGCGCCGGACGCCGGCATGACGCTGCTCTCCGGGACAGAGACCCCGCGCCAGATTCTCTTGGCCGCCCTCGGCATGGAAGCGGCGCTGGGCGGCTTCTATCAAAAGCTGGCCGACGCGGCCGAAGACGCCGAAACCGCCGGCACGTTTTCCCGGCTGGCCGGCTTCGAGGAACGCCATCTGCGCCATGTCCACAGCCTCTATGAAAGGGAGACCGGCGAGCCGGCCGACCTGGAGACGCTTCTCGCCGGAGCCGGACCGGAACTGGAAGGCGGGCTGCCGGCGGCGGCCTTTCTGGAAATGCTTGGCGGCGAGCCGGCTTCGGCCCGGGAGGCCTTCGAGCTGGCCGCCTCGGTGGAAGCCCAGGCCCTGGATCTGTATGCCCGTCTGGCCGCCCAGACCAGCGACAAAGCGGCCAAAACCCTGTATGAAACCCTGTCCCTGGAAGAAAAGGCGCACTTGAAGGCCGTGGCCAACCTGCTGGCCCGGCTGCCCGAAGCTTAAGCCGGCGCGCCCGGCGCGATTCACGATCAACCGCTCAAGGAGCACTCCATGGCCCCGGTCAATTTCCTCATGAACATCTTGTGGCTCATTCTCGGCGGCTTGTGGCTCGGCATCGGCTGGTACTTAGCCGGCGTGGTCATGGCCATCACCATCATCGGCATCCCCTGGGCCCGGGCCTGCTTTGTCATGGGCAACCTGGCGTTTTGGCCTTTCGGCAAGGAAGTGGTGGACCGACGCGACGTGTCCGGCCCGGACATCGGCACCGGAACGGCGGGCTTTATCGGCAACGTCATCTGGTTCGTGCTGGCCGGGGTGTGGCTGGCCATCGGCCATCTGCTGGCGGCGGTGGCCAACTTCGTGACCATCATCGGCATCCCGTTTGCCCTGCAGCACCTCAAACTGGCCGGCCTGGCCCTGGCCCCCATCGGCAAGACGGTCATCGACAAGCGCTACTAACGTCGCGCTTGTAACCGGAGCGCGGCCACCGGAGCAGCCGGCCCGGTGGTCGCGCCCCACGACAACGTCGGCGGGGTTCCCGCAGGGGCCGGCCCTTCGCCATCGGAGCCGTCATGCAGTATATCTTATTGGCCTTGGCCTTGGCGGCCGGCACGTTCATGCCGATCCAGGCCGGGGTCAACACCAAGCTGGCCGGGGTGGTCGGCGGGGCCATCCCGGCGGCCTTCATTTCGTTTCTGGTGGGCGCACTGGCCCTGGGCGTGGTGGTCGGCGTCACGGGCCTGGGCGCGCCCTTTGCGTCGGCCTTTCGGTCCTCGCCCTGGTGGTACTGGATCGGCGGGACCATGGGGGCATTTTTCGTCACGGCCACGGTGATCCTGGCCCCGCGCATCGGCGGCGGAGCCATGATCGCCCTGACCCTGGCCGGCCAGGTGGCGGCCTCCATGGCGCTGGATCATTTCGGGCTGCTCGGCTTCCCGCACATCCCCTTCGATCTCAAGCGCCTGATCGGCTCGGTGCTGCTGCTGGCCGGCGTCTACCTCATCCGTTTTTAAGCCGCGGCCCGTCGCCGCGTCCGCTTGCCTGACCGACCGGCTGGCGCGTCCGCAATCAGCGAATCGCGCACTGCGGCCGCTCTTGACCAGCAGCAGCCGAGCCGCCGGCCGGCCTTGCGCCTTGCTCCGCCCTAGCCGGGATGACGCCTCAACAGCTGGCATCCCTTCTTGCGAACTTGAGGCAACGAACCCGTGGTCCGTTGCCTCCACCCGCTCGTGCAGCGTCCCTTAAAAAATACGATAGTATTTTTTAAGAAAAACTCATGGTTTTACTCTGTTGCCTACGAAATGCCTTAGGCGCTTTTCGTGGACGCGACCTAGTCCCCGGACGTTTGGCGCAGGGCAACGAGTTCAGCCGCGCCCCAGGCCGGGGCCAGACGTTCCAGTTCGGTCCGGGGCAGTTGCACGACAACAGGCTTTTTGGCGGCGTCCAGCCAGGCCAGCACGGCCAGCATGGCCGCTTCGTTCATGGCCGTGCAGCCAGCCGTCGGCGCGCCGGGCCGTCGCCACAGGTGAAAGAAGATGCACGAGCCGGCCCCGGGTTTGGTGTCCGGGGCGTTGTTGTCCACCAGGAGGCCGTAGCGGTACAGGCCGTCGGGGCGCAGCATCCGGTCGGGCGAGGACCAGTCCACGGCCGGTACGGTGTTTTCATCCACGATGCGATTGTACCAGCGGGAATTGATGCTCTCCACGCACACCGTCTGGTCCGTGACCCGGTGCATCGGCATCTTGGCCGGCTGCCACAGGTCTTCGGGGCGGTAAGCAAAGGCCGTGCCGAAGGCAAACACCCCGGCCGGCGAACGGCCGTCGCCTTCCACCTTGACCGGTCCCGGGCCAAGGGGCGTCTGGCCGTGAAGGCCCCGACCCCAGGCCAAGCCGTTCTTGCCGAGGGTTACGGCCACGTCGTCGCCGACCGGCCGCCAGGAGCCTGTCCCCGAGCGTTCGAAGCGGCGCATGCGGGCTTGATTGTCGTCTAAGCTCTCCGTCACCACCAGCACGAGCTGGCGGGCGCCGTCCAAGGGGGATTTCCCGGCCTGGACGGCCAAAGCCGGGCCACCGCGCCCGGTAGCTGCCGGGGTCGAGGGGCCGGCCGTGCGGCAGGCGGGCAGACACATGAGCAGCAGCAGGCCGAGCACCAAAAGCCGAGGCGAACGAACCATGGCCATCTCCATGTAAAAGGTCAAAACGGCACGACACGCTAAGCGTAACCCACCGTAAGGGTTTATGGGAAGCGTTTCGCGAAAGTGTCGTTTACGAATCCGCTTTCTGGCGATTCAGGCCGTCTTGACATGTTCCCTGGCTATGGCATGGTGCATAGTCGGCTGAATATGTTGGCGCATTCCCCCGCGTTTGCCCCTTGCGCACGTGACAGGCGCAGGACCGTGAACCGGGAGCGGATCGCCGAAACCTGATTCGCATCACCCTGTCCGGGGCTGACCGGGGCCGGTTGCGCCCCCTCTGCCCCAGGCTTTGGAGAAAACGCATGATCGTATGGGACGAATCCCTGGCCGTGGGCGTGGCGGAGATCGACGAACAGCACCAGGCCATCATCCGCCTCATCAATGATCTGGCCGCCAGACAGGGGCAGGCCGAAGACGCCGACGCGGCCAAGGCCCTGGCGTTTCTGCGCGCCTATCTCCACGACCACTTCGACCTCGAAACCGAACTCATGCTCGACCTTGCCTACCCTGAACTCGACGCCCACCGCCAGCAGCACGAACTTTTTGCCAACCACGTCATCTTCTTCGAGATCGAGAAGGAATTCGGCGTGGTCAGCGAACAAATGCTGGCCGACATCCTGGTCTTTCTCAAGGAGTGGTTCATCAGCCACATCACCAAGGAAGACAAGGCTCTTGGCGAATTCGTCCGCACTCAGGCCATGTCGGGATAGCGGGAGAGAAGAAATGCCTGCCCCCTCGAAGGGGAGAAAGGGGGCGGCTTCGCCGGTGGAGAGCTAGCGCGGTTGGGGCAGGGAACGTACGGTTTCCAGCAGCATGGCGGCGAAGCGGCGGCGACCGTCGTCGGTCATGTGGTAGCCGTCGAACCGCTCGGGCACGGCCAGATCCGTATCCGGGCCGGCAAAAACGCCGCGCGAGGCATCGACCACCCCAGCCTGGGCCTGGCGAATATCCGGGCAGAGGCGTGAACAGGCCCCGGGGGCGGCGTCCGGGCAATCGAGTTCCTTGAAGCGGCTGACCCGAGACACCACCACCGGCGCGGTCACGCCCATGCGCCGCAAATCACCGATGACGTTGGCCAAGGCTTCGGCGTATAGCCCGCCTTCCGTCCCCACCAGACAATCAGCCTCGCCCTGATGGTAGAGCACGAGATTGGGCCTGATTCCCTGCCCGTCCAGGCGGCGCAGGGCGCTTTCGAGCATGGGCCGCAAATCGCCGTGGCGCGCCCAATTCCAGACCGACGATCCCTGCACCGCCAGCGGCACAATGAGCGCGCTGTCGTACAGCCCCGCCTCCAGGGCCGCGTCGGCGAAATCGAGCACCGCCGCCGCCCGCTCCCCCGACGTGCCCAAAAGCGGATTGGCCGCGACGTAGCACGACCCTTCGAAATAATTCCCGATGCGGCGGCGCGGGGCATACTCGCCCAGCGCGGAATTGGCGATGTTGGACTGGCCGATTGTCAGGACGACAAGCGGCTTTTGGCCAAGAAACGACTGGCACGGGGCTTTCTCGCGGCCGACGGCGTCGGCAAAGGCCGTGCGCGAGGCTACGTCGGGAAAATGCGGCACGCGCCGGGCGGCCTGTTCCTGGAGGCGGGTGAGCCGGAGATCAACGGCGACCTCCCGGCCGGCCCAGCCCAAGGCCAGGACCGTGGCGGCAATCAGCGCCGCGTCGGCCGCCCGGGCGAGAAGCGAACGGGGAGCCGGCATCAGCCCTTCCCGTCGCGCGGCGTCACGAAAACCCCACCGCCTGGGGCCTTCGGGGCAAGGACATCGGACATCAAGCCTTTCCCGTCGTGCGCGTTACAAAAACCGCACCGCCTGGGGCATCCGGCGCAAGGTTAACGGGCATCAGCCCTTCCGGCCGCGCGGCGTCATGAGAACTTCCGCTTGAAATAGCCGTGCACGGCGGCATCCAGCCGGCCCAGGCCATAGCCCACGACGAGAATCAGGCCCACGGCGACCAGGGCCGCCCGGTTGTCGAGCTGCCAGCCGTAGCGGTAGACCAGCCAGGAGAAAAAGACCCCTACCACCAGGGCGTGGGTCAGGTAGACGGCGTAGGCGTAGTCGCCCCACTGGCCGATGGCTTTCACCCAGGGGGCCTGGAAATGGTTTTCGAGCTTGACCAGGGAAACCAGCGTCACGGCGGTGCACAGGCTCCAGGTGGCCAATTGCTTCATGTTGTAGGGTTCGAACTTCCAGGCGTCCGAGGTGGCCACGGTCACGGCGGCGCTGGCGACAATGGCCAGGACGTAGGCCGGCCACCAGTCGAAGCGCAGGCGCTTGGCGGCGTGGTAGGCCAGGGCTCCGGTGATGAAGTAGATGTTGACGTAGGAGACAAAAAGCCGCTTCCAGGGCGGCAGCACGTAAAAGGCCGTGATGCCCGAAGCGTAGTAGGCGATGCAAATGACGCCGAGCCAGACGAACAGAAACGGCACGAAGTAGCGTCGCGTCTTGGGGAAGGCAAAGGGCGTGATGATGAGATAGTAACAGACTTCGTAAATGAGCGTCCATTCGATCTTGAGGGGATAGTCCACGAAGCCCACGGGCATGAGCGTCATGGCCAGGAACATGTCCTTGCCCGGCAGCTGACCAAAGAGCAGATAGCGCAAGGCGATGGCCAGTCCGCAGGCGATGAGGAAGGTCGGATAGACGCGCAGAAAGCGCCGCACCAGAAAGTTGCGGTAGCCGATGTCGATGAGAAAGGCCATGATAAAGCCGGAAATACTGAAGAATATGAAAGCCTTGCACATAAACGCGTCGGGGATGACGTGAAAGGCGGAATCCCCGACGTTGCTCACCAGCGTCATGTAGACGCCGACGTGGATATAGACGATCATCAACATGCCGATGATCCGCAAAATCTGAATAGAATACATCATAACGGGGTCACCTGAAAGCGTGGGCGTCGGTTTGCGGGCGGCGGACCGCCGTAGCGTGCGGAAGATGCGGTTGCCCGGCCAGGACCTGCCGGGCGCGCCGTCACGGCGAAAAAAACATCGTTTTCCAGAAAAAATGCGGCACGAACCACCCGCCGCAGAGGCGTGTGGCGGCGCGCATCGCCTTGGGCGTTGTGTCCGTCTTTGCCGCCGTCGTCAACTCGCCGCCAGGCGCGTCCCCCTTGCCGCGCCGCCGCCGACTGCTTACCTATTGCCCCGGGCGGTCGATCGACGCGCCGGGACGCGCATGTCCCGGAGGCATTGTAGCGCGCAGCGGAGGTTTTTTCCCGTGGGCAAGTACGTGATCCATCCCATTGTCCTTGGCTCCAAGGAATTCGACAAGGGCATGATGACCTACCAGTTCGACTACGGCACGCCCTACACCATCCCCATCTACGGCTGGTATCTGGAAGGCGACGGCAAGAAGGTGCTGGTGGACACCGGCGAGATGCGGCCGGTGCAGTCGGCCGCCCGCGAGGCGGCCCTTGGCGGCAAGATCCACACCCTGGAATCGGGCCTAGCCCAGTACGGCCTGACCCCGGCCGACATCGACGTGGTCATTCACACCCACCTGCACAACGACCACTGCGAAAACGACGCCTATCTGGAAAACGCGATCATCTACGCCCACGAACGGGAACTGGCCCACGTCAACAATCCACACCCCCTGGACTTTCGCTACAACGCCGAATACGTGGAAGACGTCATCGATTCCGGCCAGATGCAGGCGCTCACTGGCGACACGGAGATCCTGCCCGGCCTGCGTCTGGTCCACACCCCGGCCCATACCGAAGGCGGCATGTCCGTCTTTGTCGATACCTCGGCCGGCCAGGCCGTCATCACCGGCTTTTGCGTGATAAACGAGAACTTCTTTCCGCCCAAGGCCGTAACCGCCCGGGAGATGGAAGTCATCCCGCCCGGCACCTGCGTCAATCCCTGCGCGGCCTACGACATCATGGTCCGCATCAAAAAAGCGGCCCATATCCTGCTGCCGCTGCATGAGCCGGCGTTTGCTTCCGGCGCGCCCATCGGCCTGAAGTAAAAAGGCCGCGCCAGGTTGGAAAACGAAACGCCGGCCCCCCTTCCGGGGAGCCGGCGTTGTTGCGCTCAACAACCTAAGGCGCGGGCGGATAGCCGCCAGGATGCCCGTAAGGGCCGGGGCCGGGTTGATACGGCGTCGATCCGGGTCCGGGGCCGGGCGGATGTCCTCCGGGACCGGGCGCGGGGTGGTAAGGTCCGGGTTGATAGGCCCCCGGGCCGGGCGGCGGCAGGGGCCGGCGCGGCGGCGGGCAGCCGGCGGCCGTGAAGGCAAAGGCCAGCAAAGCCAGGATGCACAGCAAGCGATTCATGAAGCCTCCGAATGTCTGGCCGGGACCGGCCGCGCTACAAGCAACGCGTCGGACCGGCTCTCGAAAGCTAGCAATAAATACGCCGCCATCGTGGCTCGGCTGGGATTCGCCTCAAAAAATAGGGTTGTTTCGAAAAATACCTTCTCCGTCGCCGTAACGCCGCTCCCTGTTTGGCGTCGGCCCCATCAAGACCGGCCGGCAATTACAGCAGCGAGCGGCGGCAGAAGGAAAGAAAGTCCTCATCGTCGTCGTCCGGGCAGGGCGAAGACTCCTCTTCCGCCAAACCCTTGACGTGCTCCTCCCGCCACTCCCCCTTGGTGGGTTCAAAAAAACTCACGCATTCCACATGGATACTTGGTGCGAACATGGGCAATTCCTCCCTGGATGCAGGAGACACTGCAGAATCCGTTCCACAATCCTCCCGCTTCAGGCCGACGCAGGCAGGGGACGCGCCCATCCCCCATTCCCCCGCGCCAATGCCCGTCAGTCGCCCCAAAGACCGGACCGGTTGCAACGCGCCAGCCGTGACAGCCGCCAGCCAAGGCCCTATAACGTGGGCCAGCCCCGGCCGCGCCGTCCTGGCCGGCCCATTGCCCGTCACCCCGAGGAGGTTCGCCATGCTTGCCCGGTTCCGCCTGCTCCTGTTGCTCTTGCTCCTGTCGCTGCCGCAATTTGCCTGGTCCGAAACCCTGTTCGTCAGCCCGCAGCAAGTCGATCTGGCCCGGCTGCTGCCACCGCCGCCGGCCATGGACTCGGCCGAGCAGCGCGACGAAATCGCCCTGCTCCTGCAGCTGCAAAAAGACCGCACCCCGGACATGGCGGCCTTTGCCCAGGCCGACGCCGCCCGCGAGGTCTTCCGCTTCGCCGATGTGGTCGGACCGCAGTTCACGGCCGAGAAACTTCCCGTGGCGGCGGCCTTTTTCAAGGCGGTCAAGGAAAACGGCGACGCCGTTCTCGGCAACGCCAAGAAGCACTGGGACCGCCCCCGACCCTATGCCGTCAGCTCGGCCGTCGATCCCTGCGTGCCCAAGCCCGGCAACGCCTCCTACCCCAGCGGCCATTCCACCTACGGCACCCTGATGACCATCATCCTGGCCAACATGGTCCCGGAAAAAGCCCAAGCCCTGGCCGCCCGGGCCGAGCAGTACCGCTTCAACCGGGAAATCGGCGGCGTCCACTACCCCAGCGACGTGGCCGCCGGTCGCATCGCCGGGACGGTCATCGCCGCCTTCCTGTTCAACAGCCCGGAATTCCAGCAGCAGTACGCCGCTGCCCGGGCCGAGATCCGCAGCGCCCTGGGGCTGGCCCAGTAACGGGAGGGAGCCATGTCCGCCCTGCCGCCGTCCTGCCGCCGCCTCCGACTGTCCCACCGGCCGCGCCTTGCGGCTCCCTGGCCTCTGGCCGGGCTGCTGGCCGTGGCCTTGGCCCTGTTCCTGGCCGGGCCGATTGCCGCTGCTTCGACTGAATCCAGGCCGGACGTCGGGGTTTTGACCCTGGACGCCGCTGCCGCAAGCGCCCTGCCGCATCGATTTCGCACCTGCTTTTTCCCCCTGGCCACGCCGGACGGGGTTAGAACACCCTCCCAGGAGGGTTTAAACGGGCTTCGCATCTCCGGCAGCAGCCAGTTCTCCCTGGCCGGGCTGGCCCTTATGCGCCAGCAGTTCCCGCCACGCGCCGTCATCGTCGATCTGCGCCGGGAATCCCACGGCTTTCTCGGCGACGCCGCCGTGTCCTGGCGGCTGCCCGATAACCAGGGCAATCCAGGCCGCGACGCCGCCTTCGTGACCGAGGCCGAAGCCGCCCTCTTGGCCGCCATCGACGAGCGGCCGGACATCGTCGTAGCTCGGGAAGCCAAGCGCGGCGGCCCAACGCCCCTGACCATCGGTCCGCTGACCGCCGTGAGCGAAGCCCAGGCCGCCGCGTCCCTGGGCCTGGGCTATCTGCGCCTGGCCGTGTCCGACCATACCCGGCCGGACGACGCCGTGGTCGAACGGTTCGTGCGATTCTACCGCAGCCTGCCCCCGGACGTCTGGCTGCATTTCCACTGCCGGGGCGGAGCCGGACGCACCACCACCTTCATGACCCTGGTCGACATGCTGCGAAACGCCCCCGCCGTAGCCTTCGAGGACATCATCGCCCGCCAGAAGGCCCTGGGCGGCTCGGATCTGGCCAAGACCAGCGGCGGCAGCGCTTCGGGCCGTGACGCCCTGGCCAAGGAGCGCCTGGGTTTCCTGCGCCGGTTTTACGACTACGCCCGGGCCAATCCCGGCGGCGCGCCGCTGGGCTGGAGGGCCTGGCTGGCCGGAGGCGCGAAGCCTTGACCCTGGCCCGGTTGCGACGGCGGGAAGTGACCGCCTGGCTGCGGGAGGTCGGACGATTGTCCGTCAAAGCCACGGCCGCCTTTTTCCGCTCGGGCGGGCCGACCCAGGCCGCCGCTCTGGCCTTTTATGCGCTCTTGTCGTCGATTCCGCTGCTTTTTGCCATGTTGGCCCTGTGCGGGGCGGTGTCGGGCGAGGACTGGACCGGCCAGGTGGCCCTTCGCCGCCAGCTCGCCATCCTTACGCCCTATATCGACGAGTTGCTGGTCTCCCGGGCCAGGCGGCTGCTGTGGGCCTCGCCGGGATTTTCGCTGGAAAGCGCGGTGTTTGTGCTGTGGTCGTCGTGGCTGTTTCTGGGCGCGTTTCGCCGGGCGTTTCGCCGGCCGCTCGGCGAGGCGGCCCCGGACGAACGGCCGCCCCTGACCGCGCGGCTAGTCAGCGGGGTCTGGGGGGCCGTGGCCGGCGTGCTTTTTCTGGGAGCGCTGACGGCGGCCCTGTATCTGGCTTATCTGCCGCGACTGGAGCCGCGCGGGAGCCTGGCGCGCCAGTGGTCGGCGGCCTGGGGTGTGGTGTGTCTGACCGGCATGTTCGCCGCCGCCTATCTGCTCTTTTTGCCGGGCCGGCGGCCGCTTCGGGCCATTGCCGGGGTGTCGGCCCTGCTTGCCGTCGCGGCCTGGGCGGTGACGGCGACTTTCGGCCAGTTCGTGGCCCCTGGCGGGCGCTACGAACTCGTATACGGTTCCCTGGGCGGGGCGGTGCTGTTTTTGTTGTGGCTGCAGTACAACGCCTGCCTCGTGCTGTGGGGAGCCTGGTTCCTGCGTCTGTGGCGGCGCGACCATGGGCCGTCGGCGCTGCGGCGGCGGCTTTCGCCGGCCAGCCTCTTCGACCGCCTGCGCGCCGGCCGCCTTGCCCGCCGCTCCAGGGGCTGACCCCCTCTTCCAGATGGGGGGTCTGGGGGCCTCAGGCCCCCAGCCGCCGGAGGCATCTTCCTCTTATCTTTCTCTATTTCTGCTCTTTCACATACGTCGCCGTCACCGAAATGGTGATGCCGCCGCGGGCGGCGAAGTCGCCGGTAACTTCCATATGGCGCGGCTGGCAGACTTCCACAAGGTCGTCGAGGATGCGGTTGGTGAGGGTCTCCATGAAGGCGCCTTCGTCGCGGTAGCTGAAGAGGTAGAGCTTGAGCGACTTGGATTCGATGCACAGCTTGTCGGGCACATAGCGGATGGTGATGGTCCCGAAGTCGGGCTGGCCGGTCTTGGGGCACAGGCTGGTGAACTCGTCGGACGCGAACGTGATGTCGTAGCGCCGGTCCGGGAAGGCGTTGGGGAAGGTTTCGAGCAGGCCGGGGGTGACGTTTCTCGGGTAGACCGTGGCCCCCTGGCCGAGGGTCTTGAGCGTGCTGACGTCGTCTCTGGGTACGCGATGCGGCATGGGTACGTCTCCTTGACGGCCGAGGGCGGCCGTGGTTGTCTTGACCTTTCGGGCGACCCTCCATAGCTTTCCTCGCCCCGATGTTCAACGCCAGGGAGAGTCCCAACCATGCCGCTTATCTATACCATCGCCGTTGCCGGCGATTTCAGCGCCGCCCACCGTCTGCCGGGCCATCCCGGCCCCTGCGCCGCCATGCACGGCCATAATTTCCAGGTCACGGCCGAAATCAGCGCCAACGCCCTGGTCAACGGCATGGTGGCGGATTTCCTGGATGTCCGCATGGCCATGGAGGCCATTTTCGCCAATCTGGACCACGCCTGCTTAAACGACGTGCCCGCGCTCGATCCGCCCACGGCCGAGGTGGTGGCCGGCTACCTCCTCACCGGGCTCAAGGCCCGGCTCGACGACGGCCGGGTGCGCGTCACGGCCGTGACGGTGGTGGAAAGCCGGGGCATGGCCGCCACCTGCCGCGAGTCGTGATGCTCAAGGTCCACGAAATATTTGCCAGCATCCAGGGCGAGTCGAGCTATGCCGGCTGGCCTTGCGGTTTCTTGCGCCTGTCGGGCTGCAATCTGGCCTGCCGCTGGTGCGACACCCTGCATGCCGGCGATTCCTACGCCGAAATGACTGTGGCCGACGCGGCGGCCGCCCTGGCCGGGCTGGGGCTGCCGCTGGTGGAAGTGACCGGCGGCGAACCGCTTCTGGCCCCGCAAACCCCGGAGCTGGTCAGACGCCTGTGCGACCTGGACCTGACCGTGCTGGTCGAGACCAACGGCAGCTTCGACATCGCCATGCTCGATGCCAGGGCCACGGCCGTGGTGGACGTCAAATGTCCGGGCAGCGGCATGGAGCATCGCAACGATTACGGCAATCTGGAGCGGCTGCGCCCTCACGATGAAGTGAAGTTCGTGCTGGCCGACCGGACCGACTACGACTTCGCCCTGGAGATCGCCGCCCAGGTCTGGCGCACGCATATCGTCCATTTCTCGCCCGTGGCCGCGACCCTTGATCCGGCCGATCTGGCCGCCTGGATGGTGGCCGACCGGGTCCAGGCGCGCCTGGGGCTGCAACTGCACAAGCACATCTGGAGCCCCGACGCTCGGGGCGTCTGACAAGGAGACGGCCGCCATGACGACCGACGTAGAAAAGAAAGCCGTGGTCCTTTTTTCCGGGGGCCTGGATTCCACCACCTGCCTGGCCGTGGCCCGGCGCGACGGGTTTACGCCGTGCGCGCTCAGTTTCGAATACGGCCAGCGCCACAAGGTGGAGCTGGAGGCCGCCCGACGGGTGGCCACGGCCATGGCCGTGGCCACCCACCTGATCCTGCCCTTGCCGCTTGGAGCCATCGGCGGCTCGGCGCTCACGGCCGACATCGACGTGCCCAAGGACCGCGACGTCAACGAAATGGAAGCCGACATTCCGGTCACCTACGTGCCGGCTCGCAACACCATCTTCCTGTCCATGGCCCTGGGCTGGGCCGAGGTGCTCGGAGCCAGCGACATCTACATCGGCGTCAACGCCCTGGACTATTCGGGTTATCCCGACTGCCGGCCGGAATTCATCGGGGCGTTTGAGGCCATGGCCAACCTGGCCGTCAAAGAGGCGGTGGAGGGTCGGCTGGCCATCCGCATCCACACCCCGCTGTTGCACCTGTCCAAGGCCGGCATCGTGGCGCTCGGCACGAGCCTGGGCGTGGATTATGGGTTGACGCATTCCTGCTACGACCCGGACCCGGACGGCCTGGCCTGCGGCCGCTGCGACAGCTGTTTGCTGCGCAAAAAGGGCTTCGAGGAAGCCGGCGTGGCCGACCCGACCCGCTACCGGCCAAGCCTGTAGCCCTGGCCTTGCGCAAAAACAAGCGCCGGCTCCCCGGACGGGGAGCCGGCGCTTGTTTTGCGTAAGACGGCCGGGTCCGCCGGCTTCGGCTCGAAAATCCGGCGAGGACCGTCCGCACTTCCCCGGCGGCCTGGCCGGGCGGGTTCCGCGTCCTGCCGCCATCCCGGAAACACCGGCCAGCGCCGGGCGCGGCCTGCCGTCCCTTGGCCGGTTCAGCCGGCGCCGTAGGGCACAAGACCGGGGGCGCGCATGACAAGCAGCCGCTCGGCGACTTCGTCGCAATAGCGGCAAGTGGCGCAGCGGCGGGAACAGGACGCCGTACGTTGGAAAAAATCCTCGGGCAAGGCGGCGTTGTCGATGGCGAAACGGTCGGACAGCGCCTCCTGGGCGTCCAGGAGCCAGACCAGGTTGCCCTCGAACCGGCCGTCCAGATAGGCCGCGACGATGGACCGCACGTCCGCCGCAGGTCGGCTGCGGCCGCACAGCTTCAGGCAATCGACCAGCCCCTCGTAACGCCCGGCGTCCTCGGGGCGGATAAACGGCGAGGCGAGCAGCCGCCCTGGCGCTTCGGCGAAACAGCGCAGACAGCCCAAATCGCGGTTGAGGTCCGGCCCGACCCGGCACGCGGCCAGCCGCGACAGCGCAATGTGGGCGTCGTGGGCTTGTTTGAAGGAGCAGGCGTAGAGGCAGCCCTCGTTGGCCATGAGTCCAAGGCCCATGTCCGGCCATTCCCGGCGCAGCTTCCCAGCCATGGCGGTCAACCCAACCAGGTCGCGGTTGACGTCGCGGTCGAGGATGATTCGCGGCGGCGGGCGAAACCGGGTGGAACAGGCCGCGTCCACCACGGCCGCCGCCCGCTCGAAGCTGTCCAGCCGGAAATTGATGCCCGGCACGGCGCACAGCTCCCGGGCAACCGACGGCGAGGCGTCGGACAAGGCCTGCAGCAGGTACTGGTCGGCGTAGACAATGCCGGTCAGCGCCCCGGCCGCCAGATAGCCGTCGAGCAGCATGAGCAGGTCGCGCAGCCCGTCCTTGGACAGGGTTTCATGAGCGTGGAAGGCGGCGTTGAGCAGGCCGAAACGGGGCATGGGCGGCAGCCCGATCAACCCGGCGGCCAGTTCCATGGGCGAGGGATCGGCCAGACCGGGCATCCGGGCGTCCGGGGTTTCGGGACCGAGCCGGAAGTAGACGCCGGCCAGCCTGTCCGCCGCGCCGGCAAGTAGCGCGCCGTAGGCCGGATCGGGCACAAAGGGGACCTCGTACAGCATGGTCGCTCCTTTGCCGGGACTCCGCCGCGCGGGCGGCCCGGCAAGATCGACATAATGTAAACGAGTGTTAACCGCAATATTTCCAAGCGTCGGTCGGCCTCAAAAGACGCCCCAGCCCGGGCTAGGCAACAGTCCATGAGCTTCCAGGGTGTGCCCGATCCGCGACATTTTGGCAAACGCCCTTGCCTTTCCGGCCAGGGTCCTTATTTTGCCTCCTTGTCGTTTGGCAGTTTGGAGGCATGATGGACGAGACTCCCCGGATTCGCATCGAAGGCGCGCGCCAGCACAATCTCAAAAACCTCACCCTGGACATTCCCCGGGACAAGCTCGTGGTGGTCTGCGGCCCGTCGGGGTCCGGCAAGTCCACCCTGGCCTTCGACATCGTCTACGCCGAGGGCCAGCGGCGCTACGTGGAATCGTTGTCCGCCTACGCCCGGCAGTTTTTGCCCCAGATGGACAAGCCGCAAGTGGACAAGATCGAGGGCCTGTCTCCGGCCATTTCCCTGGAGCAGCAGACGGCCACGCGCAATCCCCGCTCCACGGTCGGCACGGTGACGGAAATCTACGACTTCCTGCGCGTGTTTTTCGCCCGTCTGGGCAAGCCCCACTGCCCCAAGTGCGGCGAGGTCATCACCGCCCGCACCGCCGACGAGATCATCAGTGACATCCTGGCCCTGCCCGAAGGCTCCAAGCTGCTGCTTTTGGCCCCGCTGGTCGAACATCAAAAGGGAACCCACGCCGACCGGCTCAAAAAGCTCAAGAGTCAGGGCTTTGCCCGGGTGCGCCTGGGCGGCCAGATCGTGCCCCTGGACCCCTTGCCGGAGCTCGAAAAAAACAAGCGCCACAACATCGATCTGGTGGTGGACCGGCTGGTGGTCAAGGACGGCATCCGCTCGCGCCTGTCGGATTCGGTGGAACTGGCCCTGGCCCAGGGCGACGGACGCATCTACATCGCCGACCATGAGGGCAAGGCCAAGGACCGCATCTTCTCCACGGCCTCGTCCTGCCCCACCTGCAAGATCAGCGTGCCGCGCCCCTCGCCCCAGCTGTTCTCTTTCAACAGCCCCCAAGGGGCCTGCCCGGCCTGTTCGGGCATCGGCACAGTGGATTACTTCGAACCGGCCCTGCTTGCCCCCAACAAGGGCCTGTCCCTGGCCGAAGGGGGCATCCTGCCCTGGAAGAGCGAACGGGCCCTGGCCCGCTACAGCAAGCAGCTGGAAAACCTGGGCGTGCGCCACGGCTTTACGCTCTCGACCAAGCTGGCCGATTTTACCCCCGAGGCGCTCCAGGCGCTCTATTACGGCGACGCCGCCTTTGGCTGGGCCGGGGTGGTGAGCCTGCTCGAAAAGGGCCAGTCCTTCGGCCCGGTCTGGCATGACGAGCTGGCCCGCTACCGCCAGTCGCGGCCGTGCCCGGTCTGCGGCGGGGCGCGCCTTCGCCCGGAAGCCCTGGCCGTGCGCGTGGCCGAGGCCAGCATCGCCGATTTTTGCGCCATGCCCATCGACCGCGCCCTGCCCTGGCTGGCCGGCCTGGGCTTTTCCGGGGCCGAGGCGGTCATTGCCGAGCCGCTTCTAAAAGAGCTCAACCATCGCTTGAAGTTTCTCTCGGGCGTGGGCCTGGAATACCTGTCGCTGTCGCGCAACATGGCCACGCTGTCCGGCGGCGAAGCCCAGCGCATCCGCCTGGCCGGCCAGCTCGGCTCGGGTCTGGTCGGCGTCACCTACGTCCTGGACGAGCCGAGCATCGGCCTGCATCCCCGGGACAACGACCGGCTGCTGGCGACCCTGCGCCAGCTCCAGGGCCGGGGCAACACCGTGCTGGTGGTCGAGCACGACGAGGCCACCATCAAAAGCGCCGATCACGTCATCGAGCTGGGCCCCGGCTCGGGACGGCTTGGCGGCGAGATCGTCTACCAGGGCGACGTGGCCGGGATGCTGGCCTCGGCCAGCTCGCTTACCGGCAAATACCTGCGCGGCGAGGCCGTCTCGCCCCGCCCCGAAACCCGGCGGCAGCCCAAGGGCGAACTGGTGCTGCGCGGCGTGACCACCAACAACCTCAAAAACATCGACGCGACCATTCCCCTGGGCTGCCTCGTCTGCGTCACGGGCGTATCCGGCTCGGGCAAGTCGTCCCTGGTCATGGACACGCTGTATAAGCATCTGGCCCTGTCCAAAGGCATCAAGGTGGACGCGCCCGGGGCCATCGCCGGCATTGAAGGGGCGGAGCTGATCGAAAAGATCGTCAGCATCGACCAGACGCCCATCGGCCGCACCCCGCGCTCCAACCCGGCCACCTACACCAAGGTGTTCGACGAAATTCGCGACATCTTCACCACCACCCCAGACGCCAAGCGGCGCGGCTTCAAGCCGGGGCGCTTTAGCTTCAACGTCAAGGGCGGGCGCTGCGAAGCCTGCGGCGGCGACGGGCAAATTCGGGTGGAGATGCACTTTTTGCCCGACATCTACGTCACCTGCGAGGTCTGCGGCGGGCTGCGCTACAACCGCGAGACCCTGGATGTGCGCTACAAGGGCTTAAACATCGCCGAGGTGCTGGACCTCACCGTGCGGCAAGCCCGAGAGTTTTTCGAAAACTATCCGGTGCTTAACCGACGTCTGGAAGTCCTGGAGGAAGTGGGCCTGGAATACCTGCACCTGGGCCAGCCGGCCACGACGCTGTCCGGCGGCGAGGCCCAGCGCATCAAGATCTCGCGGGAGCTGGGCAAGCGAAGCCTGCCCGGGGCGCTGTACATCCTGGACGAGCCGACCACGGGCCTGCACATGCAGGAGGTGGGCAAGCTTATTACCGTACTGCATCGTCTGGTGGACAAGGGGGCCAGCGTGGTGGTCATTGAGCACAACACCGACGTGGTGGCGGCCTCGGACCACGTCATCGACCTCGGCCCGGGCGGCGGCGAGGGCGGCGGCCGCATCGTGGCCAAGGGCACGCCCGAGGAACTGAAGGCCGACCCGAATTCGGTGACCGGGCGGTTTCTGCCCTAGCGTCGCGTCCCTAAAAAATACGATAGTATTTTTAAGAAAAATTAACGGTTTTAGTTCGTTGTCTACAAAACGCCATAGGCGTTTCTCGCGGACGCGACACGAACCCCGGCGCACCGCTCGCCGACAACCGCGGCGGCATGGCCCCAAGCGTGCCGCCGCGCCCTCAACGTTTTTCGTCCGAATCGTCGTCGTCCTTCTTGTCCTTGCCCGTCATCCACTTGTCCACCGGGTTGTCCTCCCCGGGATGGCGCTCTTGGTAGTTCCTGGAGCGCTGGTGGAAATAGATAAGAAAGGCAAAGCCGAGGCCGATCAGCACGAGGAGGAATACGCCGTTGCTCATGGGCGGTCTCCGGGGACGCAGGTTGGCCGTTATCGGAAATAGCGCATCATTACGCTACGCCGTCCCCCCGGCCTTGTACAGTCCTCTGCGCTCCCCGCCGCAGCAACAAGCACGTTTCCGGCCGCCCCAGACCACGATAGCCGGCGCGCCAAGCCTTTCGGACCCTCTGCCGCCGGATGCCGGCCTTGCATCCTTGGCGCGACGACCGTGCCGGGGGCCAACCCTTCGGGGCGGTTGCCGCCAAACGTTCCCCGGCGACACGCAGCGAGCAGCCGACAAGGCGTTTTTTCGCCAAAGCACGAACATTGTCCGCGACAAGTCGCTGTACCGACACGAAAACGTCAACATCGCGTGAAGGTTGGCGCAAAAAATACTGCTGGCTTCCAGGCCGCGTTTTTCGTATCCCTTGCCCAAGGGGGGGCGCGTTTTTCCAATCTTGGGAAAACGCCGGCCATCGGCCTTGCCGATCGCCGCATGTCAAACGACTTCCGTCGCCGCGCTCCTGGCCTTAAGCACCCAGCATCATTTACCGCATACGGGAGTATTGTCATGCGCCGACTGGGCCTCAACGCCGCCTTGACCCTAGCCGTCATCGTCTCGCTTTTTTGCGGCATCGCCGCCATCATCACCTACTCCGCCGTTTCCACCAACGCCATCTCCACCTCCCTGCAAGAGGAGGAACTCCAGCGCACGGCCTCGGACATGGTCAATCTGATCGGATTAAGCCTTGATACCGCCAAGGAAAGCGCCGACACCCTGGCCTCGTTGCCGATCTTTCTCGAAGCGCTTATCGGCGCGCCCGACCGGGCCCAGAAGATGCTGGAGGGCTATCTCAAAAGCTCCACCTCCCTGCTCGCCGTGGCCGTGGTGGACAACGACGGCAAGGCCGTCTCCGGCGTCTACAAGTCCGGCAAACCCCTGGCCGACTCCTACAAGGATTGGGACTTTTTCAAGAAGATCACGGCCGGCAGCGACGACTACACCAGCGGCGAAATCCGCCTCGACGACGCCGGCAAGCCCTATTTCCTCACCGCCCACGCCGTTCACGGCCCGGACGGCAAGTCCCGGGGCATGATCGTGCTGGCCACGGACTGGAACCGGCTGATCCGCAAGTACCTGTCCCCCATCCGTTTCGGCGAGACCGGCTACGGCTTCATGTTCGACGACCAGGGCCGCATCATCGCCCACGCCAAGGACAAGTCGCTCCTGCTCAAGCAGCCGGCCGACCGGACCATCGCCGAACGCGCCCTGGCGCTTAAAAACGGCGTCCTGCCCTACGCCTATAACGGCGAGAAAAAATTCATGGGCGTGGCCCAGATCTCCGGCGTCGGGTGGCTGGTGTGCATGACCGTTTCCTCGGACGAACTGGCCCAGCGCGCCGTGGGCCAGCGCAACGTGCTCATCGCCATCGGCGCGGCCGCCCTTGTCCTCGTGGCCGCCCTCATCATTATTTTCAACAAGGTGGTGGTGCTCACGCCCCTGGCCGCCATCGCCGCCTATGCCGCCGCCGTGGCCGACGGCGACCTCAAGGCCGCCCTGACCGGCCGCTTCCGTTTCGAGCTGGCCGAACTGGCCCGCAACCTCGAACGCATGGTGGCCGAACTCAAACACAAGCTCGGCTTCGCCCAGGGCGTCATGGAAGGCATCTCCGCCCCCTGCGGCATTGTCGGTCCGGACAACAACATGACCTGGGCCAACCAGCAGATCTGCGACCTGCTGGAAAAACCCGAGGCCCCGGCCAGCTACATCGGGCAGAAATCCGGCCTGTTCTTCCTGGGCGACGCCGCCAAGGAGACCCGCTCCGACCGCGCCCTGGCCCTGCGCCAGGCCCAGGAAGCCGACAACGAATACACCACCCCCTCGGGCCGCGCCCTCAACGTCCACGTGGTCGCCACGCCGTTTTACGACATGGACGGCACGCTCCTTGGCGCGCTGTCCTTCTGGACCGACCAGACCGAGCTCCACAACCAGCAAAAGCGCATCGCCGCCCAGAACGCGCTCATGGCCGACACCGCCGACGCCGCCTCCCACACCGCCGACCGCATGGCCTCGGCCGCCGAGCAGCTCGCGACCCAGATCGACCAGGCCAACCACGGAGCCCAGGAGCAAAATAGCCGCGTCCAGGAAACCGTCACCGCCGTGGAACAGATGAACGCCACCATCCTGGAAGTGGCCCGAAACGCCGGCGAGACCGCCGGCAACGCCGCCGCCGCCCGGGACAAGGCCCGCGAAGGGGCCGAGCTGGTCGTGGACGTCATGGAGGCCGTGGACAAGGTGCGCGACGCCGCCGAGCAGCTCAAGACCAACATGCGGGGCCTGGGCGAACAGGCCCAAGGCATCGGCGCGGTGCTCGGCGTCATCTCCGACATCGCCGCCCAGACCAACCTGCTGGCCCTCAACGCCGCCATTGCGGCGGCCCGGGCCGGCGAGGCCGGGCGCGGCTTCGCGGTCGTGGCCGACGAAGTCCGAAAACTGGCCGAAAAAACCATGCACGCCACCAAGGAAGTAGGCCAGGCCATAAGCGGCATCCAGCGCGGAACGGCCGAAACCGTGAACATGGTGGACCAGGCGGCCACGGCCGTGGATCAGGCCACCGAGCTGGCCGCCCGTTCAGGCGCGGCCCTTGGGGAAATCGTCTCGGTGGTCGAAGCCGCCGGCGATCAGGTCCGGGCCATCGCCACGGCGGCCGAAGAACAGTCGGCCACGTCCGAGGAGATCAACCGGGCCGTGGACGCCATCAGTCGTATCGCCTCGGAAACCGCGCAAGCCATGGGCCAGTCCGCCCAGGCCGTGTCGGAACTCGCCACCCAGGCCCACGAACTCAACGGCCTGGTGGCCGACATTAAGGGCGGCAGCGGCAGCCAGACCGCCATCGCCTCCTGACGCGCCAACGACGGTCAGCCACGTAAAACGGCCCTTTCCGGCGAAACCGGAAAGGGCCGTTCACATTTTGGAGAACTGGCCATCGGGACCGACGGCGCGAGCCTTGACCGACAGCCCATGGCTGATGCGTCCGAGGAGCCCCGGGAATGGGCGCGGCCGGCGCGCCGGCATCTGGCCGGTCCAGGCCACCTGCCCGGCCAGACGGCTCAGAAGCCGGCCGCTCCGCTCTCGGTCGGAGCGGCCTCGGCCCGGGCCAGCATCTCCATGACCGCCTCGTAACGGGGATGGCCCGGCTCCAGGAAGGGCCGCTCGGTGGCCGCCTGGCGCAAATCCTCGAAGGCCGCCGCAGGCTCCGTCCGGCGCAGGGCGTAAACAATGGAAATATCGGGCTGGGCCGAAGGCACGAGATTTCCGGACAGGGCGTTAAGCTTCATGAAAAACGGCCGCCGGTGCCGCACCAGCACCGACTGCAGGGGATCGGGGGTCATCATGTAGCCGATGAGCTGGTTGTCCGTGGAGGCGTAATGCACATGCAGGTAGTTATGCCAGCGAAAGACGCGGCCGTGGAAATCCACCGGCGCGTCGGGCACGGCCAGCACGCCGACGGTCTGCAGAGCGCCGTCGGCCGGCTCGCCGATGACGGTCACGCCCAAAAGCCAGTTGTCCGAGGGGGCGGTGCGGACGACCAGATCGTAGCAGCCGCCAAGCAGTCCAAGCAGGTCGTTTAAATTGACCTCGTCGTTTTGGCGGTTGAGCAGTTCCAGATTCGTCACGCCGCGCCCGCAGTCGAAGGGGCTGACGACCCGGGCGTCGTGGCGGCTTTTGAGGATCTGGCAGGAGAACTCGGGAGCATAGGCGCCGATGGCCTCGTCGAGAAAAAGCGCCGCCGGAACTTTGAAGAACTGGGCGTAGCGCTCCAGGCGCTCGGCCGCCATGCCGCAGCGGATGTCTTCCAGCACGGTGTTGACGCTGCGCGGCAACCGGCATTGCCGCCATTGACCATCGCTGGTCAGCCGCTCGGCCTCGACCCGGGTGCTCCAGGACAGGCCCAAAAGCTTGAGCGCCATGTACAGCTTGTCGCCCGTTCCCTTGAGCCGCACTGACCGTGGCCTTCCCGCCGTCATGCCCTTGCCTCCGTGAATCCTGTCCAAGGAATATTTTGGTATTTATTTACTGTCAAATAAAACCAAAAAAAGGTTCTAGTAAAGCCTGGACGTTTTCCCTAGTGGCTAACGTCGGACTCGGACTGTTCAGCCGCCGGCGGCATGATGCGCCGTAAGCAGTTCCCGGCCAAGCGTGGCCCGAGCATCCTCCATCATCCCACTGCGTACCGCTGCGTCCTCCGGCCTGCCCACGCAGGCGATTCTTGGAGAGCGGTCATTGAGGAGTGTCTCGCATGAAACGTCTTGGCCTCAATCAGGTTCTCACCATCGCCGTCCTCGTGTCGCTTTTCTGCGGCATTGCCGCCATCGTCGGCTACACCGCCAAATCCACCTACGATATCTCCATTGATCTGGAGCAGGAAGGATTGCAGCGCACGGCGAAAAACGTCGTCGACGTGCTGGAGATGTACATCGGCAACGGCATGGACACGGCGGAGAACCTCGCCGCCTCGCCCTCCCTGGCCGAGGCGCTCCAAGGCTCACCCCAGACCGCTCAAGCCATGTTGCAGCAGTATATCGCCAACACCGACCACCTGATGTCCCTCATCGTCATCGATCCCGCGGGCAAGCCCGTGGCCGGCGCGATCAGGAACAACGAACCCCTGGCCCCGAGTTTCGCGGACCGGGAGTATTACAAGGCCGTCATGGGCGGCCAAGACAGCTATGTCGGCAGCACGGTCCTCATGGGCAAAAGCAGCGGCGTGCTGCTGTTTTTTGTCGCGCGGGCCATCAAGGACGCCAACGGCAAGACCATCGGCCTGGTGGTCGTTTGCCCGAGTTGGGACGCCTTCACGAAAAAATTCCTTGATCCTGTCCGCTTCGGCGACTCCGGCTACGGCTACATGCTCGACGCCAAGGGTGTGGTCATCGCCCATGCCAAGGACAAGTCCATGCTGCTCTCCCCCCCGACCGACAGAACCATTTCCGACCGTGCCCTGGCGCTGAAAAACGGCATCATGAAGTACGATTTCAAGGGCGAGCACAAGTTCATGGCCGTGGCCCAATCGCCCACCACTGGATGGCTGGTGTGCATGACCGCCTCGGAATCGGAAATGGCCGCCCTGGCCTCGGGGCAACGAAACGTGCTGCTGCTCATCGGCGCGGCCGTCCTGATCCTGGTGGCCGGGCTTATCATCGTGTTCAACAAGGTGGTGGTGCTCTCGCCCCTGGCCGCCATCGCCGCCTTTGCCGCCGCCGTGGCCGACGGCGACCTCAAGGCCGTCCTTCGCGGCCGCTTCCGCTTCGAGCTGGCCGGCCTGGCCCACAACTTGGAACGCATGGTGGCCGAACTCAAGACCAAGCTCGGCTTCGCCCAAGGCGTCATGGAAGGCATCCCCACCCCTTGCGGCATCGTCGGCCCGGACTGCAACATGCTCTGGGCCAACAAGCAGATCTGCGAGCTTTTGGAAAAAAACGCCCCGCCTGAAACCTACTTGGGTCAGAAGTCCGGCCAGTTCTATCTGAACGACGCTTCCAAGGAGACCTGTTCAGACCGTGCCCTGACCGAACGCCGGGCCATCACCGCCCACAACGAGTACGTCGCCCCCTCGGGCAAGAAACTGCGCATCGACGTCATCACCACGCCTTTCTACGACATGGACGGCAACCTCCTCGGCTCCATTTCTTTCTGGAGCGACCAGACCGAACGCTACCTCCAGCAGGAGCGCATCGCCGCCCAGAACGCGCTCATGACCGACACCGCCGACGCGGCCTCCAACACCGCAGACCGCATGGCCTCGGCCGCCGAGGAACTCTCAGCCCAGATCGAGCAGGCCAACCAGGGCGCCCAGGAACAAAACAACCGCGTTCAGGAAACCGTCACCGCAGTGGAAGAGATGAACGCCACCATCCTGGAAGTGGCCCGCAACGCCGGCGAAACCGCCGGCAACGCCGTCGCCGCCCGGGATAAGGCTCGCGAAGGGGCCGCCCTGGTGGAGGACGTCGTGGCCGCCGTGGACAAGGTGCGGCAGGCCGCCGACAAGCTCAAGACCAACATGCACGGCCTGGGCGAGCAGGCCCAAGGCATCGGCGCGGTTCTCGGCGTCATCTCCGACATCGCCGACCAGACCAACTTGCTGGCCCTTAACGCCGCCATCGAGGCGGCCCGGGCCGGCGAGGCCGGACGCGGTTTCGCGGTCGTGGCCGACGAGGTGCGCAAGCTGGCCGAAAAGACCATGCACGCCACCAAGGAAGTGGGCCAGGCCATAAACGGCATCCAGCACGGCACGGCCGACACCGTGACCATGGTGGAGCAGGCCTCGGCCGCCGTGGAACAGGCCACGGCCCTGGCCAAGCGTTCCGGCGACGCCCTGGGCGAAATCGTGGCGGTGGTGGAAACCGCCGGCGACCAGGTTCGGGCCATCGCCACGGCGGCCGAGGAGCAATCGGCCACCTCCGAGGAGATCAACCGGGCCGTGGAGGCCATCAGCCGCATCGCCTCGGAAACCGCGCAGGCCATGGGCCAGTCCGCCCAGGCCGTAACCGAACTGGCCGCCCAAGCCCATGAACTCAACACCCTGGTGGCCGACATCAAGGGCGGCAACGGCCAGGCCGCCTTGACGGTCTAACGTCGCCGTTTTCAACAAATAGTGACGAACCGCCGTCAGGCGCGCCCGCCCGGCGCGCCCGACGGCAATCGACACCAACGTCGTAAAGGAGATCGCCGCCAGATAGGCCGCCGGCCAGCCCCCCCCTCGCCCACTCCGTCCGGGCCTCCGCAAACGGCATAGAGGCCGTCCCAGCCCCAGCCGGCAGCCTTCACCGGGCAAACCGGTTATTATCACGTTTTGCCGTTGCGCTTTTCCTTGTCGTTCCGTAATACTTCGCGCCAACAGCGTCTCAGGGCGTCGCTTGGCCATTTGCCGCCGCCGGGTCTTCCGGCCGCCCGTGGGACCCGATCCCCGGGAGGGCTCATGGCCAAGGGCAGCGTCAACACCGTGCTCACCCTGCTCGTCGCCTTCTGCGTCACCGTCGCCATCGTCGTCCTGGTGCTCTACGTTTCGCGCACCTCGTTTCGCATGGCCTCAGACCTGCAAGAATCCGCCCTAAGCCAGCTGGCCTCCTCCACCAGCCGCACCCTTGACCTCTATCTCGAAGACGCCGCTGACGTGGCCCGGGCCCTGGCCACCCAGGACGCCGTCATTGCCGGCCTGTCCGGCGACGCCAAGCGGTCCCAGGACCGCTTCCGCAACTACATTGAGAGCTACAAAAACTACTGGGCCATCTTTTCCTTCGACCTCAAAGGCAAAATCGTTTCCGGCTTCAACGCCAACATGCAGGACATGGCCGGCGGCGACCGGTCCGATCGCGACTATGTGAAAACCGTGCTCGGCGGCAAGGACACCTTTTTCACCGACCAGGTCATGAGCGCCAAGACCGGCGACATCCTCATCTTCGTGGTGGCCAAGGCCGTGCGCGGCCCGGACGGCAAGCTGCTCGGCGGCGTGGCCGTGTGCCCCAAATGGAACGCCTTCACCAAAAACTTCATCGACCCCCTGCGGTTTGGCGCGCGCGGCTACGGCCTCATGCTCGACGGCAAGGGCAACGTCATCGCCCACGCCACCAACAAGGACATGCTGCTCAAAAACGTCGCCGCCGAGGATTTCGCCAGACAAGCCCTGGCCTCAAAGAACAAGGAAGGCGTGTTCGCCTACGACTGGCAGGGCGAACGCAAGGTCATGGCCTTCGCGCCGGTCTCCCTCACCGGCTGGCTGGTGTGCATGACCGCCTACGAATCCGAGATGACGGCCACCGCCGCTTCCCAGCGCAACCTGCTCCTCGTCATCGGGGCCTGCTGCCTCGTCGCCGCCGTGGCCGGCATCACCCTGGCCAACCGGGCCATGGCGCTGCGCCCGCTGACCCGGGTGGCCGCCTATGCCCGGGAGGTCACGGCCGGCAACCTCGGGGCGAGCCTCGTCGGCCGCTTCCGTTTCGAGCTGGCCGACCTGGCGGCCAGCGTCAGCGCCATGGTGGCCGACCTCAAAAACAAGCTCGGCTTCTCCCAGGGCGTTCTCGACGGCATCCCCGCCCCCTGCGCCATCACCGGCCCGGACGGCCGCATCCTGTGGCTCAACCGCCAGGTCATCGACCTGCTCGACCTCGACGCCACCCCGGAATCGGCCAAGGGGCAAATGACCGGCCAGCTCTTCTACGGCGACCCCAACCGCGACACCCTGTCCGAGCGCACCATCCGCGAGGGGCACGGGCTCTCCGCCGATGTGGACTTCACCACCCGAAGCGGCCGGGTCCGGCATATCCATGTGGACACTACGCTTTTTTACGACATGGACCGCAACCTGCTCGGCTGCGTCGTGTTCTGGAACGACATGACCGGCATCGTGAGCCAGAAAAACCGCATTGAGGAGCAAAACGCGCTGATTTCCAGCTTGGCCGGCCAGGCTTCTCAGGTGGCCGACCGCATGGCCGCCGCCGCCGACGATCTGGCTCGCAGCATCGGCGAAGCGAGCCTTGGGGCGCGGGAACAAAGCCACCGCGTCCAGGAAACCGCCTCGGCCGTGGCCGAGCTTTCCGCCACCATCATGGACGTGGCCAGAAACGCCGGCGACACCGCCAGCCTGGCCGAAAAGGCCCGGGACACCG